>CAZTKW010000163.1:1745-7179 GCA_964614315.1 uncultured Pirellulales bacterium | reverse complement strand
TTTCCCTGGACCGAGGTGTTCCGGAGCAAGAACTTGTTTACGGTGTGTGCGAAGTTGTCGGCCTATCTCAACACGGCGTTCATGTTGGTTTGTTTCGCTGCTATTGCACTGTGTGGGTATCGTGATTTGAGGAAGAGATATCTTCCGCCCATTTCCGTCATGTTTGCATTGGGCGTTGCCTCTTCCGGTATGTTAGGGTACGCTGTCCATCCGGGTTACGTCCAAGTCGGCATGTTTATGACTTTCCCATACGTTGCACGGATGATAGGTAAACGAACAATGATGAAATGGTTTCTTCTAAGCATTCTATGTTTCTCTTATTTAAGCGTATTCTGGGACCTTGTGAGATAGGCCAATGAAGCGGGTCGAGATATGCCGAATTCGACGCGCAGTGCCCTTCCCCAAAGTAATGACAACACGCCCCAAATCTATTTTGGAGGGAGCAAGGTGACAACAATAGGCATCGTGCCATGCTGCCCGGAGTTCGGTCGCGACCGCATGTTTGATCTTTCGTCGCCGTTCAACCGCGACCATTCGCTGCAAATGTGGTACGATTTCCGCCGCAGTTGTCGCCAGCGCGGGTGGGAAGTCGGTACGCTTGACGAGTTGACGCAAGAGTTCGACGTTTATCTGCTGCTTGATCCATACCCGTCGAAGCTGAAGATGCTGGGCCCAGAGCGTCTCAAGCGGACGATAGCGATGTTCGGCGAGGTGCCCCAGGTTGCCCCGCGTCAATTTACGAAAGAGAATCTCGAATGCGTCTCGATATCCTGCCCCATAGTCCTGTGCTACAATGAGGGGCTGTGTCGGGAATACGGCTTCACTTACTGTGTAGAGTACGTGGATCTTTACCCCGCCCGCGAGGAGCGAGTCGTTCGCGCGAAGGATCGCCAGGGAATCTGCATTATTGCCTCAAACAAGTACAAGCGGCATCCCGACTCGCAGTTGAGTTTTCGCCTGGAACTCGTCAGGCGTGTGGCGGCCGATGCGGCAGTGCGGGATGAGTTTTTCATCTATGGTTGCTGTTGGCTCAATGCCGTCGGTGTGCTGCGCGGCATGGTCCCGGAGCCGCTTGCTGCCCGCGTTCCTTTGATTGACAAGGTGTTGCTGCGTTGCGAGAGGCGGCTGCCCTGGAACCGCGGCTTGAGGCGAAACTGCCGCGGTGTCGTCGAATCAAAGGGCGAGGTCTTGGCTCGCTGTCGGTTCAATATTGCCGTTGAAAACACGTTTTGGGACGGATATGTTTCCGAGAAACTTTTTGACGCTTTGCAGTTCGGGTGCATTCCGATCTATTTCGGCGCGCCGAACGTCAACGAGTACGTGCCGCCAAATTTATTCATAGATGGACGAGCGTTTTCAGACCCGCTGGATGCGATCCATGCTGCCTTTGCCCTGACCGACACCGAGGTGGATCGGATGGCGGGGGAGGGCCAGGATTGGCTGCGAAGCGAAGAGTTCGAGACCAAGTTTGGTAGACAGTCATACATCAGGATGCTGCAGGAACACATCTCGATTCTCGCTGATAGAGCGTAAGATATTGTGTTTTACTCATGCAAGAGGCACGACGGATGAAACTCAGTGAAGCCTGGCAAAAGACAAGAGCCAGCGCACAACATTTTGGGATTCGCTACACAATTTATTACGCTTTGAAACGTCTTGTTGAAGCTGGTCGAGATTTTATTAATAACAAAACTCCAGTAAACCCTCTTAAAAAATGGAAAATAAAGAAATTGCTCACCCAAAGCAGGAAGCTGCATCTGGGGAGCGGAAGTGGGTGTGCCCCAGGCTGGATCAATATAGATGTTTTTCCAATGAGAGGTGTGGATTTTACATGTGATCTTCAGCATCTAAAAAAATATGTACCATACTCGAGTATTGAGGCTATATTAATATCTCATGCACTTGAACATTTTACGAAAAAACATGTCCGAGAAATGCTGGCAGATTGTAATTATTTTCTAAAAGAACAAGGTACACTTTGGCTTTCACTTCCTAGTTTAGATTTGCTATATGAAACTTTAAAAAGTTCAAAGAGTGTTGAGGTTATGGATAAAGCTGTGGGTGTTCTCATGGGTGGAGGACGCGACAATTATGATTTGCATCGCTGTGCATTTTCGAAAGAGTATTTGGAAATACTTCTAAAAGAGGCAGGATTTGATAATATATCTTTATGGACACAGCCACCTAAAGAGTTTTCAGGTATAGAAGGGGGCTGGCTAGCTTCTATCGATGAACGAGATATATCTTTAAATATTCTTGCTAAGAAAGCGGTAAAATAGTAGTTCAAAGAAAAGTGACGTTATAAATTATTTATATTATGCCAAGCCCAAAGATTACCACAAAGATAAAATCAATGCCAGTCATCTTTAACTTGAATGCTGCGATCAAATCTCACGCAACAATAAAAAAATACAAGTCTTTGTGTGATTTTTATCAACTTGCCCAAGATGAACTTGATGTCAAATCAGAACAGCTTAATTTCGACTGTATACTGAAACAAAAGCTGGAATCTCGTAAGCTTAATATTAGAAATAAAAGCGGGGGGCTTCCAAAAATCCTTTATGTTGGTAGTGATAGAGAACAAGATTACTCCGGTTTTTTGCAAAGTTTGGAAAAAGTTGCAAAGGTATATACTTTTACTAAGCCTAATGGAGACTATGGATACTCTTACGATTTCGTCAGAGGAAAAGCTGCTGAGAAAGTAAGGGACAACAATGGTTGTAGGCTGCTGGAAATCGTCAACTCTATTCAAGAGAATGGTGATCTGGATTTAGTTTTGGGACAAATGTGGAATAGGACCATGCCTTGGCAGATTTTAAAGACGATTCAAGATATGGGTATGATTACTGTCAATATATGTATGGACGATCGTCATACTTTCAGAGGAAGAAAATATAAGGGTCAATGGTTCGGGACAGTGGGGCTTATTAGGGGTTTAGATTTAGTGCTCACAACTGCACCTGAAGCATGTCTTTGGTATGCTGTGGAGGGTTGTCCTGCCGTTTTCTGGCCAGAAGCAAGTGACCCGAACATATTTCAGCCAATGGATATTCCGCAAAAGCACGATGTTTGTTTCGTCGGCGCGAACTATGGCATTCGCGCGAAGGTTGTCCGAACTGTCGAGAAGCGCGGCGTCACAGTCGCGTGTTACGGCAACGGCTGGCCGAACGGCAGAATCGCGACTGAAGATGTTCCGCAACTGTTCGCCGAGTCCAAGATTGTGCTTGGCGTCGGAGCCATTGGCTACTGCGAGGATTTTTATTCGCTGAAACTGCGCGATTTCGACGGTCCCATGTCCGGGAGCTTGTATCTGACGCATGACAATCCCGATTTGCGCAAGCTATACGACGTCGGCAAAGAAATCGTAACCTATCGCACTCCCGAGGAGTGCGCTGAAAAAGTGGTTTATTATCTTAACTATCCCGAACAGGCAAGTTCAATTGCTGGAGCTGGTTACGATAGGGCTGTGCGTGAGCATACTTGGGACATGAGATTTAAGCAGCTCTTTGATATTTTGGAGTTACATTGTTCATGATAAAAGAACCCAAAATTTCAGTCGTTATGAGTGTTTATGATGGTGAGGCTTATGTAGGAAAAGCCATTGAGAGCATTTTAGGTCAGACCTTCAAAGATTTTGAGTTTATAATTATAAATGATGGTTCTGTAGACAAAAGTTCTGATATTATACGTTCCTATGATGATGACAGGATCGTTTTTATAGACCAGAAAAACAGCAAGCTTGCATATTCGTTAAACAAAGGTATTCACAGAGCAAAGGCACCTTTAATAGCTCGTATGGATGCAGATGATATATCTTTACCTGACAGACTTCGAACTCAATTTTCATGGCTATGCAAAAATCCTGGCATTGGGGTATTAGGGCTAAGATGTAAATTTATAGATTCAGAGGGTACTTTAACTGGTAGGGTGTTTGGTCTTCCAGGGGAACAGCGAAGTATACTTGAGAATATTTTACATCCACACAAAGGAGCTTTTATAATACATCCAACGGTAATGATGAGAAAAGAGGTTGTTTTGCGTGCCGGTGGTTATAATGAGCGGTTTCCAGTTTGTGAAGATATTGATTTATGGCTTCGTATTTCAAGTATTTCTAAGCTTCAGGTAATCTCGAAAGTACAATATTTTTATAGAAAACACAGTGGGAATGTGTCGTCAACAAAAAGATCTACGCAATTGCTAAGTGGTATTCTTGCAAGAGTTTGCTATTATTTACGCCAGCAGGGATTGCCGGACCCTTCTCTTGGTGCTAGGGAAAATTGGTTAGAATTCTATGATTTCGCCAAAGAAATAGTTAAGCAAAGGGAAAGCCAGGATGCGCATTTCTTGTGAGTTATTTAAGAGTAATAAGTTTAGAAAGTACATACAACTTATTCTGTTAATAGTATCTCAACCGGAACTAAGGAAAGCATTTGTATTTAAGAAAAAATGGAATAACGTAATAGATGAAATCTACAAGTCTATGTCGATAGAATTTTGAGGAAAACTGATTTCAGAATTATGGTATTTTCAAATGATTCTTATATCAAAAACAGGGGTTTTAGACAAAAGATGAAATTTCATATACAAGAAAAGTAAGCATTATGAAAAGAAACCAACATAAAATTTTGCTTGTAGAACCTCCTTTTCATCGTTTGTTCAAAAGCACACTTTCCCTTAATAGATATCCTCTTTCTCTGGGATATTTGGCTGGAGAAATTAAAAAAGAAACGGATTGGAAGGTGATGTGTTACGTTGCTGATTTTTGTCCTCAGAGTGACTCGATAAAAATCAGTTTCTTAACTGGTGAAGGTTTTAAGAGTTATTTACGTAATCTTGAAGACTTATCATTTCCGGTATGGGAGGAAGTTAAGGCAACTATATCAGAGTTTAAACCTACTGTTGTTGGTATTACGGCCAAATCTCAAAACTTTGTCTCGGCGTGTATGGTTGCCAAAATTGCAAAACATAACAATAAGCAAACCATTGTTATAGTAGGGGGGGCTCATCCTTCAATGGTAAAATCAGATGTGCTGAATTGTAGGGATATTGATATCTGCGTTACAGGTGAGGGGGAAAGAACAATAGTTGAATTACTTGATGCTATAAGCGCCCAAAAAAAGTTCGACGACATCAGAGGGATTATCTACCGCAATAATAGTCAAATAGTTGAAAATGAACCAAGAGAATTCATTGAAAACTTGGATTCTTTATCTTTTCCTCACGAAAATGCTCCGGAGGTATTGAAAAATTATAAGGAATATCCTTTGCGAGCTTTCAGGAATATTTTTGCAATAAGGGGCTGCCCATATAATTGTTTTTTTTGTGGTTCCCGAAACATCTGGAGCCGAAAGGTAAGATTCCGTTCTGTTGATAATGTTATAAGTGAAATAAAAAGTCTTCAAAAGTTAGGTATAAAGTTTGTTAATTTCGATGA
>CAZTKW010000163.1:0-1735 GCA_964614315.1 uncultured Pirellulales bacterium | reverse complement strand
GATACCTTCGGCGTAAACAAAGGATACATAAATGAACTCTGCAATGCGATTATTAAATACTGCCCTGGACTGAAATGGGGCTGTGAAATACATGTAAAATTAGTTGATGAACAAACTATAGCACTAATGAAAATGGCGGGGTGCTATTTTATCCAGGTGGGTATTGAATCCGGTAATAATAAGATACTGGCGGAGATGAGAAAGTATATTACCATAGAAGAGGCCTTTGCAGCATGCCAAATAATTAAAAAATATGGCATTGACTTGTATGCCTTCTTTATTGTTGGTTTTCCGCAAGAAACGGAAGAAACTTTGAATGACACCGTTAGGGCAATGCGCAAAATCGATTGTAATGTCTTAACATACAGCATATTCACACCTTATCCCGGAACTGAAGCATTTGAATTTTGCAGGGAAAGGGGATTAATTGATGATAATTATGAGGTTTCTTTGCATAATCATCAAAGTCCCGCTAGTTGTTTTTGTCTTAATATAGCCCCTGAAAGATTTAGAGTGTTGGCTTCTAAAATAGAGAAAATGGTAGATAAGAGAAATACGGCAAACAGGATAAGAAAAATTTTCTCTGCAGATACATTCAGAAAGATACAAGAATTAGGATTAATAAGAAGTTTTCAAAAAGGCGCAAAAATCTTCTTGGGTAAATAACAAAATTATTGGGAATATTATGATACGAAAGCATCCCGAAGTTTTTGTCACAAGAAATCAGGAGAATTGTGGTGCGAGTAGTGTTTGTGGGCTTAGTCAAATCTTTTGACTTTAATTATATTGGTGGCATGGAATCGCTGGCCAGGCGGTTGGCATTAAAATTAACCAAGTTAGGTGACCAGGTGGAGTTTGTCTATTATGCTGCACAAGAAGAGAAATGTGAACAGCCTTATGACGGAATTGTGTTGAGGTATTTCAAAGACTTTAATGGGGCGTTAGAGCACATCGAAGCCTCTCAGTGTGACCATGTGGTATCGATATATCTCAAACCACGTGACCGCTTAGCATACGCAAGATTCCGCCGGACACAGAAACGTTCAATTCAATTTCATCATATTTATTCATCCTGGCACGAATCTCGAATCAAACGGAAATTACTTTTCGCCGAGGCGCGATTGTTTCCTTTTAATGGAACTCTGTTCTGTGTTTCGAAACGCATTCATCGCTACGTATCGCGATGGGCGCCGCGTGCAGTGTTGCTCTTGCCGCCAGTTCCCGAATCGTACTTCTGCCGGACGGAGGACAAGCCGAGCAACGACAAGTTGCGGATCAGCTTTGTCGGGCGGGTGGACCCGGGCAAGGGCACGGAGCGGGTCATCGAGGTTTTCGGGCGTCTGGCAGCGTATAACGACATTGAGACACATCTTTGTGGTTTTGCACGGTCACGTCAGCCAAAAACCGTTCGACTACACGAGCATCTCCTGGCCAGTTCAAATATTCGCTATGAGACGGTGAAATACGAAGGCTGGTCACCACAGGTTGAAGAGAACTTACGCCTCCTGCTGCGAAAAACAGGTATCTTGCTTTTACCATACAAAAAGCTAAGCAGTACAATCGACACCCCGTTATTGCTTCTCGAAGGTATGGCGAATTTGTGTGCTATTATTACTCCAGCACTGGGGGACTTATATGAAACCTACGGGAATAGTGAATTCAACCTTGGAGACAATTGGAATGCCGATGGCGTGGTTAGGTTGGTACAGAACTCTCTGATGTTTTTAGAGGATGA
>CAZTKW010000162.1:0-7195 GCA_964614315.1 uncultured Pirellulales bacterium | reverse complement strand
GGATTGACCAGTGAGGGCAAAAAGTGGGTGAGGGCTTATGGTAAATTTCGCAGGGAGGTGGAAAGTACGGTGGAAAAAACTTATCAGAAATGTTTTAGTGAAATTGACAAATAAAGAAACAGGCGATGGCGACTCGATATAAATTTGAGAGGATGTTTTTAGGTTCCGGCGCAATTCGGCTGGGAGGCAGCAGGGCTTTTACGATAATTGAAGTTCTGGTTGTAATCTCGATTATATCGCTTTTGCTTGGTCTTATCGTGCCGGTGCTTGGGCGAGCGAGAGCTGCGGCTCAACAGACAATCTGCCAGAGCCGACTTCGTCAGTGGGGACTGGCGCTGGAGCTTTATGCAACGCAAAACGACGGTTATTACCCCCATATTGACGGGCGTGACCGCACGTCGAGCAATCCAACTACAGAAGCGGACCGGGCGGATTATTATTGCGGGTGGGTGGATGTGCTGCCGCCGCTGATGGGAGAGAAGCCGTGGCGTGAGCACGCTTATTGGGAGCGTCCGGGGACAGAAACAATATTTCAGTGCCCGAGTGCAAGGCTTGCTTCAGATAAAAGTTACAAATACCGGCCGCGAAGAACGGGCTATTTTTCTTATGCTATGAATTCGTGCCTGGAACTCGATGAGAACTGCTGGGCACCTTACGGCAGTGAAGATACAAGCTGGCATATGCCGAGCTTTTTGCGAAGTACATCCGTGAGAAATCCGACCCGTGTGATTTTGTTGTTTGACCAGCTTCTTGACCCGCGAAAAGGGTACGGCGGGGAGACATATAACGCGACGGCAGGGAAATACTGCGGCAGCTATCCGAAGGCTTTCAGCGCCCGTCATTGCAAACCGGGCGGATTATTGGGCGGCAGTATTCTCTACGGTGACTACCACGTGGAATGGAAGGCTTCGGTTTGGAAGCCGGAATGGCCGGAAGATCTGGAGGTGCCTCCTCTGGGCGACCTCGATTGGTATCCCTGAGAATAAAAGCGATATTGAAGGAATTTTTTTGTTATTTTGTTAATTTCAGGAGGAGTAGATGGTTAAGAAAGAAATGCTGATGTTGTTGATTGCTGCGGCGGTAAGCGGCCTGGCTGAACGGATAGAAGCGGAGCCGCTTTCAATTTATGAAATCCAGTACAGTACTGATGCCAGCGGAGCCAGTCCGGAAAACGGCAATATAGTTGACTGCCTCGGCGGGATAGTGGTGCATAAGTCTTCGGGCAGCCGTACCAAGCTTACGTTGTATGACCCGAATTATCCTGACGGCTGGGGCGGTGTGATGGCAAAAGACCTTGATGGAGTTGGGGCCTTCGCGGCAATAAATGTCGGCGACCGGGTGAGCTTTAACAACGTTTTAGTCGAAGACTATAAAGGTACTACGTTCCTGGAATACACGGGGGTTAATAATCCCGGATTTACCGTGGTCAGTATCGACAATCCTTTGCCTAAGCCTCTGGGCGTAGGGGTTGACGAGATAGCGGGGCCTGTGGCGGGGGTCGATTCATGGCTTGTGACCGACCACAGCGCTGAAAAATATGAGGGGATGCTGATTAAAGTGATAAATGTTACTGTTGCAGATACAGGTTATGGGAAGGCATACGATAATTATATTCTCGAAAGCAATGTTGATTCCAACTTTACCTGCTGGGCGTCGGATTATTTGAATGAGGACAGGACCGAAATTTATCATCCCTACGTTGGAATAGGCCAAAGTTTCTGCGGAGTTGCCGGAGTTGTAGAGCAGTACGCGGCTGAGAGCGAAGGAATTAATTATGATTATTATCAATTGCTGACGACGAAAACAGAGGATTTCACAATATTGCAGGTTGCGGATTTCGACGGGGACTGTGCTGTTGACCTGTTTGATTTCGGTGAGTTTGCGCTGAGTTGGCTCGAAACAGGCTGCGGCGAGCCTGATTGGTGCGGTGGGGCCGACCTTTTCCAGGACGAGAATGCGATTGTGGATGCGTTTGATTTAATGGAATTTTCTGCAAACTGGCTCGAAGGTAAATATTAAATTTTCAGGCCGGGACTGTTCAAAGAAGCAGTTGTTACTATAATATAAGTTCGATGTAAAAACAGGAAGTTAATTTTAGGAGAAAAACAAATGAAGAAAGAATACATTCTCGGCATATTATTTTTCAGCGGATTGTGGGGCATTTCAGAAGCAGTTCTGGGTGACGCTCTTTATCGCGCCGATGTGCCTTATGCATCAATTTCTTTAACTATTATCGGTTTTGTTGTCCTGACTTTTGCCAGGGCGTATTTTCCTCAAAAGGGCACGGCGGTGCTGGTCGCTGCTTGTGCGATGCTGTATAAGTTTCTGAATGAACCTTTCTTTGCGTGTCATCTTCTGGGTATTTTATTACTGGGTGTTTGCTATGAGGTTTTTTTCAGCACATCCATTTTAAAGAACCGTTCACTTCGTGCAGCGGCAGCAGCTTATCTCGGGTATGCTTCGTTCGCCCTGATGATTACTTATGTGTTCAGGTATGACTATTGGGTGCAGGGGGGATTCGGCAAGGTGCTGAGTTATGTAGGAATCGGGGGCAGCATAGCTGCTCTTGGGTGTGCGGTTTTTGTGCCGTTAAGTTTCCGTCTTGCTGAGCAGCTAAAAGCGAAATTCGCCGTACCATTTGGGTTACGGCTGCGCCTGGCAACAGTTGGCGTGCCTGTGGTTACCACGGGGCTATGGATTTTCAGCGTAGTCGCATTTTTCTATGCCTGAATTGTAACCTGAGCCTGTACGTTTGGCGGTTAAGTGATGTAATGTTATTAAGTGGCCGATTGTGCTGAGGCAAAATGAGCTTATTCTGTGGGTGGGTGAGAAGCACTCCGGCAAGAGCACCAGTGCGGCCGAACTTGCACAGGCTGTGCGCTCTAAAGGATTTAATATTGCCGGTCTGCTGGCTCCTTCCATATATAATAAGGGCGTATTGACTGGATTCGATGTGCTCGACCTGCGAACTGAGGCTCGTGCACCTTTGGCAAGCCGTACGGCAGGCGGGAGTCAGGGCGGGCCATACATATTTACAGCAGAAGGTTTAAAGGTCGGCAGAAGCGCCCTTAGTCCGGATGCCACAAAATCCGCCGAACTTATCATTGTTGACGAGTTCGGGCCATTGGAGTTGTCGGGCGGCGGCTGGCGCAAAGAAGTGGACTTATTATTAACTTCGACTGATGCCGTTATATTGCTTGTTGTGCGTCGGGAATTAGCTGAGGAAGTTCAACGATTATATGCAGAAATTCACAGTCATAATTTTGCTGCCGGTGAGAAGGAATCTGTGGATAAGGTTATTGCCATACTTGAGAGCCGCGGTAGAAATAAAACAAGTAGTGAGATTCAGTTAGACAGGATGTTGATGATTGGTTCGGCGGGGGCAAATGTCGGTAAGACAGAGCTGGCCTGCGCAATTATGAGAAAATTCGGCAAAAGCACACCGATTACGGGAATAAAGGTTACGACGATTGAAGCCAAAGACGGGCAATGTCCCCGCGGGGGCGACGGCTGCGGGGTATGCTCTTCGCTGGAAGGTGATTTTAACATTACCGAAGAGACCAGCAAAAATACGGGCAAGGATACAGCGAGGCTGCTGGCGGCGGGAGCGAGACGAGTGTTCTGGCTGCGCGTTATGAAAACACATTTGAAAGAAGGGATAACCTCTTTACTTGATGTGATTGGGGAGGGGGAAGTTTTGGTTTGTGAATCAAATTCACTGCGCGAGGTGGTTGAGCCGGGACTATTTCTTATTTTGAAGGGGCGAGATTCAAAGGACTGGAAGAGTTCGGCTCGGAATGTCAAAAGATATGCGGACAGGATTGTGGTCGGCGACGGGAGGGGTTTTGATTTTGATATCGACAGGGTAAAACTTGCCGATGGAAAATGGACAATGCCTGAGAGAGCAACGGCGATAATTATGGCAGGGGGGGGGAGTCAGCGGATGGGTACTGACAAAAGTATGCTGCCGATTGAAGACAAGAGTATGATAGAGACAATCTGTGGGCAGCTTCAAGGCACTTTCGAACAGGTACTTATAAGCGCCAACAATGTCGAAAAATATGCCTTTTTAGGTTTGCCGATAATCAAAGACAAAATTTGCGGACAAGGCCCTTTGATGGGTATTGCATCGGGGCTGGGGTTTTCAGAGAATGAAGTTAATTTTGTTACGGCCTGCGATATTCCGCATATAGAGATGAGTTTTGTCAGAAGGATGCTTGTAGAAGCTGAAAGATTTGATATTGTAATTCCAGCCGACAAAGACGGAAAGTACGAGCCGCTCTTTGCGGTGTATAATAAAAGCGCCCTTAAGCCAATAAATGAGGTGTTGAGGGAGGGGGGTCGTAAAATAAGTGATGTATTTACCCGCTGCAGGGTCAAGTATATTGAACTGGAAAGGGACATTGCGAACCTGAACACAAGGGCCGAATACGAAGAATTTCTGGAGAAGTACGGTGATTAAGTTAGCTGATGCATTTGAAATTATGATGGGTTCGGCCCGTCGGCTCGGCAGCGAACGGGTAGAAATCAACAGTTCTTTGAATCGGATATTGGCAGAGGATGTGGTATCCGATATGGAGATGCCCCCATTTAACAAATCGTTGAGGGACGGTTATGCTTGCCGTCGAGGGGACCTGGCAAATGAGCTTACAATCATTGAGACAATCCGTGCGGGATACATTCCCCAAAAGGCAATTGGGCCGGGGCAGTGTGCCAAGATTATGACAGGTGCCATTTTGCCCGAAGGGGCTGACTGCGTGGTTATGAAAGAATATGTTGAAAAACCAACGGGAAATACGGTTCGCTTTGTCGGTGAAGAGACAGCCGACAATATTTGCCTAAAGGGCGAAGATGTCAGAAAAGGTGACATAGTTCTCCGGGCCGGCTGTAAAATTGCTCCTCAGCACATAGCAGTTCTGGCCAGCCACGGCTGTGTTGAGCCATTGGTATCGCTGCGGCCACGGGTCGGTGTTATAGCTACGGGAGATGAGTTGGTCGAGCCTTCTGAAAAACCGGCTGCGGGTCAAATCAGGAACAGCAACGGGTATCAGCTGGTTGCCCAGCTAACAAATGTTGGCGCTACAGTGACGAATTATGGTATTGCCGCTGATACGAAAGAAGTTCAAAACGATATTGTCGAAAAGGCAATAGCGGAAAATGATGTTGTGATTTTATCCGGCGGCGTATCGGTGGGTGATTATGATTTTGTTCGAGAGATTCTAAAAGCCAATAATATCAAACTGCTGTTTGAGAAGATTGCGGTAAAGCCCGGCCGGCCTATGGTTTTTGGGGTTTCGGATGAGGTTTTCTGCTTTGGGCTGCCGGGTAATCCGGTGTCGACTTTTGTTATGTTCGAGTTGTTAGTGAAACCCTTCCTTTACAAGATGGCCGGTCATGAATTTGAACCTATTGTTAATTACAGGCAGTTAACAAAGACAATAACAAAGGGAAGGACAGACAGAGATTCGTGGCTTCCGGTGGTATTTGTGGAAGAGGGAAAGGCTGCAAAGATTAAGTATCACGGCTCCGGTCATATAAACTCATTGTGCGAAGCCGATGGTTTAATTTGCATACCCGCCGGCGTGGCGGAGGTTGAAAAGGGAACCAGAGTTGCTGTTAGACAGATTTAATCGGAAAATAGATTACCTGCGGATATCCGTGACGGACCGCTGCAATCACAATTGTGTTTATTGTGTGCCCGAAGCAGCTTTTGTGTATAAGAGCCAGAGTGATAATCTTTCCTATGTTCAGATTGAGTCCCTGGTCAAAATGGCATCCAAGATGGGGATAAGCAAAGTTCGGCTGACCGGCGGGGAGCCGCTTATGCGAAAAGACATCGAACAGTTGGTCGCAAAACTTGCGGTCATTGAGGGTATCGGTGAGGTGTGTATGACAACGAACGGTTCGCTGCTTGCGGATGTAGCAAAGAAACTGAAATGCAGCGGTCTTGGGCGCGTGAACATCTCAATAGATTCGCTCGATGCGGACAGGTATCGAGAGATTACCGGGGGCGGTGATTTGCGTCAGGTGATTGAAGGCGTCGATGCGGCAATAAAGGCGGAGCTTACGCCGATTAAAATTAATATGGTTGTTCTTGATGAGACGAGTGAGGAAGAGATTGAGGCGATGAATTCATTTTGTGAGCAGAGAGGTCTGGAGCTTCAAAAAATTATGCAGTTTTCACTTTATGACCGGGTTGATTTGAGCAGTCGCTTCAATACAGAAAGGCCGCCGGAATGCAGCGGGTGTAACAGGCTAAGGCTGACGGCCGACGGTTTTTTGAAGCCGTGTCTTTTCTCCGATGGTGAGATTAAGGTAGACTTCGGTGATATTGAGGGCTCTATTCTGGAAGCAGTGGCAAAAAAACCAGAAAACGGAAGTTCCTGCAGAAACAGACTTATGAACCAGATAGGAGGATGAGGTTAAATGCAAAATTCAAAAGGCATGGTAGATATAAGTGACAAAGATATTACAATAAGAACGGCTTCGGCAAGTGGATGTGTGGTTCTCGATGGAGAAGTGTTCGAGGTCCTTCAGCAGAAGCAGTGCCCGAAAGGCGATGTTCTTGAGACGGCAAAGATAGCGGCGATAAATGCGGTAAAGGCGACGCCTTCAATAATTCCGATGTGTCATCCTATCGGAATTGAGGCGGTGGAAGTAGGCTTTGTTACGAATGCGGCGGAAAAAACGGTTTGTGTAACTGTGAAGGTTAAATCTTCGGGCAAGACAGGTGTTGAAATGGAGGCCCTTTGCGGTGTGAGCGCGGCCTGTCTTACTATTTACGATATGCTGAAATACAAGAGCAGGGACATAGTAATAAGTGAAATAAAATTGATGGAAAAGAGCGGTGGCAAAAGCGGCGACTATAAAAGGCAAAATTAAGGCTGTATCGGTTTCCAAAGAACGAGGCACGCGGAAGTACAATGTGCCGACGGCTGAACTGAAAGTTAATTTTGGTATAACGGGAGACGCCCACGGAGGCAGTCGGGACAGACAGGTAAGTTTGCTCGCCGCCGAATCAATAGATAAAATGACAGCAAAAGGAGCCGAGGTTGGAGCCGGCGATTTTGCAGAGAATATTACCACAGAAGGGATTGATTTGCAGGAGTTGTCTGTCGGCAGTAAACTCAGAGTTGGTGCTGAAGCTGAAATTGAAATTACACAATTCGGGAAGAAGTGCCATCAAGCCTGTGAG
>CAZTKW010000161.1:0-7199 GCA_964614315.1 uncultured Pirellulales bacterium | reverse complement strand
AAAGCCCGAATGGTTCAGCAAGATTTCTCGACCACTGGGACCGCCTGTTTATGAAGGCAGACAGCCTAATGAAAGCACCACGGGACACAAAAGATGTTAAAGAACTTGTTCGAGAACTCTGCAGAATAATGGTTGGCCGAGAGAAAAGAATTTCGAAGCTCGCACAAAATAGTTTTTCTCTTGAAGATTTGATAAATATCAAGAGCAGATTGATTGGCAGCGGCTTCATCGGCGGTAAAGCTGCTGGAATGCTGCTGGCCCAAAAAATCTTAGCGAATGATAAGTCGTTCGATTGGGCTCAATACCTGGAACCGCACGATTCATTCTATATTGGCTCAGATGTTTTCTACAGCTACATAGTTGAAAACGGCTGGTGGAAGCTGCTCATGAAGCAAAAGACAAAAGAGAGCTATTTTGACGTGGCTCCTGAGATGAAAGAAAACTTGCTGCGAGGCAAATTTCCTGATCAGGTTCGTGAGCGGTTTCAGGAAATAATAGAATATTTCGGTCAATCACCGATTATTGTTCGGTCCAGCAGCCTGCTGGAAGATTCATTCGGCAATGCGTTTGCCGGAAAATATGAAAGCTTGTTCCTCGTAAACCAGGGTGACCCAGAACAGCGCTACTCTGAATTTGAAGAGGCAGTGCTAAGAGTCTATGCAAGCACCATGGACGAGGATGCACTTGCATATCGTTTGCAACGAGGGCTTGACCAGCAG
Organism: uncultured Pirellulales bacterium; assembly: GCA_964614315.1. Classification (GTDB taxonomy): domain Bacteria; phylum Planctomycetota; class Phycisphaerae; order Sedimentisphaerales; family Anaerobacaceae; genus CAZTKW01. The sequence goes on along the minus strand of CAZTKW010000161.1, from coordinate 6,480 downwards.
GATGAACAAATGGCGCTGCTTGTCCAGCGAGTGTCGGGCTCCTATAAGAAAAGTTACTTTTTCCCCGACCTGGCCGGCGTAGGTGTCTCATATAATACTTTTGTCTGGAAACCTGAACTTGACCCAAAAGCCGGCATGCTGAGACTTGTCTTTGGTCTGGGTACACGAGCGGTGGACCGTGTTGACGACGATTACCCACAAACAATAGCTTTGGACCACCCGCTGTTGCGGCCTTATGCTGACAGAGAGGGTGTAAGTAGATTTTCGCAGCATAACGCTGATATTCTTGACACCACCCAAAACTGCTTAAGAACCGTTAGTGTCACTGAACTGTTGAATGATGAACTTGGCGTTAAATTGGACTTGATCGCCAGTCAGGACCCGCACACCGAGCGAAAAATGAAAGAGCTCGGAATGAAAGCAAAAAGGTCCTGGCTCATAACTTTTAAAAAGCTGCTGTCGAATACAAAGTTCACAGAGATAATGCAGAAAATGCTCAAAACTCTGGAAAATCGTTACCAATATCCTGTGGACATAGAATTTACGGTTAATTTCACCAATGACGATGCGTTCAAAATCAATTTAGTTCAATGCCGGCCTCTGCAAACCAAAGGCTTAAAAGCAACTGTGAACCTTCCGGAAAACATTAAACCTGAAAAAGTCCTTTTTACTTCTGAGGGCTACACCATGGGAGGCAGTATATCTCAGCCGATAAAGAGAATTATTTATGTCGACCCGCAGGCGTATGTGGAAACTCCGATTCAACAGAAATACAGCATAGCAAGGCTTGTTGGAAAAATAAACAGGCAGATAGCTGATAGTCAAACTACTCCGACTATCCTCTTTGGACCGGGTAGGTGGGGAACAACAACACCCAGTCTCGGTGTGCCGGTCAGTTTTTCCGAGATCAATAAGATAAAAGTCCTTGCCGAAATTGCTTATGAAGGCGGAAATTTAATGCCCGAGCTTTCTTTCGGAACACATTTTTTCCAGGATTTGGTTGAAAGCGACATATTTTATATTGCTCTCTTTCCGCAAAAAGAAAGCGTGGTATTCAACAAGGACAAACTTGCAGAAATGCCAAATCTACTAACCGTTCTATTCCCCGAAGAGCATAAGTATGAGCATGTTGTCAAGGTATATCAAGTTGACTCTGACCGACTCCAAATCATGTGTGATGTAGTATCTCAAAAAGTTATCTGTTTCTTTATATGAGATATAAACATCATTCTTGTAACCATTGTTCTATTGGTAATTGATTTACGGATTGGCGGAGCACAGGGTCAACATTCGTATAGACTTTGTTTGTTAGATTCGCTGACGAATGTTCCAGCAATCTCTGAGTTACAGCAGTCGAAACTCCATTTTGAGCAAGTAAAGAACAAAACTTTTTACGTTTGTTTGCCATGAGCATTTCCTTTCTTTGATTTACATACTAACTCAAATTCAGGAAATGTCCAATTCCGACTGAAGCATTACACAACAACCAACGGTCGCCGCGGACATTGATATTGCTTGTCCAACTGCTGACGAGTGTTTTTGAGGATAGTAACTGCATGTGTACTGAGATTATTTTGGCGACGCTGGCGACGATAAGCTTTCCATTTTTCCGGAGGCGCCGAATGCTCAGGCCTGGTTACAGGCGGGACATGCTCGTACCGGATAGGAATAGCTCTGGCTGATGCCGGTATATTACCGCAGGGCAGCATCGCTGAAAGCTGAATGAAACGTTGAGCGCGTATGAAATTAACATTGAATGGGGGCGAAAGAGGATCGCGTCGCCAGCCCACTCCGGGAATACGTATGCCGGTCTTCTTTAGATGAGTATCGTCCAATGCGGTCACGAACGGCATATTGGGCTCGGACAGTTCTAATATGCCGCGTGTTATTGGTGTAAAAAGTTGCTGAGCATTCCACTGGTCCTGGCTGAACAGACGATAATCAGCAGACCAATCGGCAAACTGCCGTCCGCCGGCACAGAGTAAACCAGTCATTGTGTGCCGTCCCAGGCAGGCCAACTGACTGAGGCTCAAACGCCTGGCACGCTGCCAAGTTCGTTGTTGTGAGAAAACATCCATACACTCGTCCCACAATGTGTTGAAATGCGGCAGTAAAGCTACCGTTTTTTTTTGCGTTGCCCGGCTTTGCGGGCTTTACGCTGTAGGACCAGGGTATCTTTATCCTTAATTATCCACTCAACGACCTCGCTTTTTGCAAATTCCATCGCTTGTGCCAGCGCAGATGGAAAGTTTACGTACCATTGTTTGCTTGCGTCTCTTTGAATGAGTTGAACTTTTGTAGGGTATCCCATTTTTTGCCTCCTTTCAGGTTACATATTTATATAACTATGTATAATATCGGCAAAAACAGCCTCTAAGCTTGTGAAAAAGTCGTAAGAAACTTTTTTCAGGCTTTCTCGTTGATAATTAAGGCAGAATTACCCCGAAAACTGCCAAACCCCAGGGGTGATACACTTGACATTCACATATTGTTTTGAATTGTCTCTCAACTCGTAAACAATCAGACAAATGACAGTAAAAATTTGTAAAAAAATTAAAAAAAGGATGAAATCGTAACGAAACGGTAACATTTATGTGGTAAGTTTGCCCTGTCAAAAAGAAATGTTTTCTGTTAACCTATTTTTTGGAAAGGGCAAAGATTATGGAAAAGTTAAAACACTACACAATTGTTTTCATGGTGGCTGTCAGTCTCCTAACATCCGCGGCTCAAAACAAGGCTCCTGGTGTGCTGCTGCAGGAAGGGCTGTACGCCGAGCAGACAGAAGGAGACCTCGACAAGGCTATAGGCCTTTACGAGCAGGTACTTGAACAATACAAGGATGTAGAACGCTTAGCGGCGAAGGCAACATACCAGTTAGGTATGTGCCATTTGAAAAAAGGGGAAAAGGAAAAGGCGGCACAGTATTTTCAAGAAGCAACTGATTATTACCCAGAACAAGTTTCAATTGCCGAAAAAGCACAGGCTCAACTCAATAAGATCAAGCCTTCAAGTAATCAAGATATCGAGACTCAAATAATTTCTTATCTAGGTGAGCAGCATATAAGAGCATATAACGATGCTAAGAAAAGAGGTGTTAAGGTTAACAGCATTGCTTATTATGTTGATGAGAGTTTTGTTAAAATACAAGGAGGATTCATAACTTTCCAAAACGACACAGGAGCAATTATAGATTCTGAGATTACTGTTGGTAATTTTAGCAGAAAAAATATAACAGAATGCTACAATGCAAAATTAGAACCTCAACAAATCCGCTTTGAGGATACCGGCAAAAGTATGGGAAGGTATGCTTTGAAATGGACACCAGACAGAGTAATAAATCCGGGAGAAATGCAAACATTGATATATAAAACCTCAGAAGAGCCTTTACCTAAGAACAACAATGGTTGTCGTTTAGAAATGGCAAATCATTTTGGCTCGGAAGTACTTGAAAATTTCCTTCTTGTTCTTCCTGCTAATATGAAAATCGCAAAGGGATTGGATAATCTTACATCCCACAAAAAAATCAATGATTTTGATGTTTATTTATGGCAAAAGCTAGTCCCGGAAAACACGACAAATATCAAAATTTTAGATATTGAAATTGGAAAAGAGTATTCTGATGCAGCTAAGCCCGTAGTTGTCGAGAGTTTCCCAGTAACATATTCAGACGATGTTCATGCTGACATCAACGAAATAACGGTAACATTCGACCAGGACATGTTCCAACATGGATGGGCGTGGTGCCGAACCGGAAGCCCGGAAATATATCCTGAAGTTGTTGGCCAATCACGATATGTTGATTCCAGAACGTGCGTCTTGCCTGTTAAAGTTGCCCCAGCCAAAGCATATTTAGTAATAATAAACTTAGGGCTGTATCAGGGCTTCAAGAGTGTTGATAATATTCCCGCCAGAGAATACGCCATTGTTTTTGCTACCAGGGATATGCACGGGAATCCAACTGACATACCCGCTGACCTTCTTCAAAAAGCAGAAGATATTAATGGCAGAAATGCCATTCCAGAGCCTATTTTAGATATTGTCCCTGCTGCAGTAAGAGCATATATTGCTGATAAATTTTATGAAACTCACGATAAGGCACAGGTGAAAGGGCTAAGAACTAACAGCCATGTACACATCATTGATCAGGATTTTAACCGACATTTTGGTCTGGTTAAGATTTTCAGGAATTCTACGGGAAAGGTAATCGATCATGAAATTTCCATGGGCTCAAACGATTCACCTGAAATGTATATATATGACGAAAAGGGTGTGAGACAGAAGATTAGAACATATAAAGTTCCGAATAGTAATTACAGATACTTCTGGAGTCCTTCTGAACCTATTGAGCCCGATGAAACACGGATGTTATTTTATAGTGCAGGTACAACTAAGCTCAGCGTTGATGAGAATAGTAAATGCAGCCTTAAAATGCAAAATCACTATGGCTCGCCGGTAATAGAGGATTTTTATCTTGTATTGCCTTCTAACATTGAATTATCGTACCAATCTGAATCCTTTACAAGCCTCGAAAACATTGAAGGCTTTAATGTTTATTGCTGGAGCAAAGAACAGGGAAGAAATGTCAAACATCGAGTCGATATAATACTTGCTAGACGGAACTAAAACTTGGACAAAAGCATAAATAAAAGTTCACAAGCTAATTCCTTGCGGCCGGTGATATTGCTGCTTGTAGTGGCGGTGATACTGCCGACGGTGTGTCTGCTGTGGTTTATGACAAGAGTGGTAAGAAATGAAAGTCTTGCCGTACGGCAGCAGTTAAGCAACTTCTACATTGACCAGTTGGGTGAACTGGTTGACAATTCCGGAAGACGCTGGGGCAGAACCAGGATGGGACTGGTAGGCGATACGGAACAGCCATATGATATTCTGCTTTGGCAAGCAGTTGAAAATGGAATCAGCGGTCTTATTATTTTCGATGATAAGGGCAAAATGACGTATCCCTCACTGTCAAATAAGACCGAAAAAGAAAATGTTTCATCGGAGCAGATGCAGGAAGTTTGGCAACTTGAATATCAAGATCGCAATTACGCTGAGGCTGCAAAACTTTATAGAAAACTCTCTGATAGCGACAATGTTATTGTCCGTCTTGGCTCATACTTGGATCTAAGCAGGTGCCTGAAAAAGCTTGACAGGCTTGATGAGGCCGTCGAGGAGTGCAAAAAGGCCGCTTTCAGCGACCTGCAGCAAAAAGCAGATGCGGATATGTTGAATGTTATCGGTAATGTGAGGTTACAGCTTTTAAGTCTTGTCAGCGGAAAAGATCAATACAAGAGTTTATTTGAAGATACTTTCAGCAAACTGGCTTCGATGATTTTTTCAGTTAACAAGGCAGGGAATATGCTGGCAACCGATAATAACATGTTCCTGACTGCGAGGGTTTTGCAGATACTGCAAGAGAACCCTTATCTTAAAAACAAAAACCAAGAGGCGATCGAACGGATTAACAGATATAAAGCTATTGAGGAATATTCGGTAGGTTTTCTTGAAAGCAACCCGGATATTGACCTTTTTTACGGCGAAGACCATAGGCGTGGAGTTGGAAAACACCGGGTAGACGGAGAAAGTGTTTATATTTTACGCCAAAAGGGTGACAAAGCCGGTTTTTTGTTTTTGTTCACCGGCGAAAAACTAAGCAGGGCTTTATTCGATTTTGAAGAAAGGTTTGGTGACGATGTTGCTTTCTGGATAGGCGATGAAGATGGGATCTATGTTTGGGGCGAAAAGGAACCTGAAGGCGAGCCGTTTTTGACGATTTCGCTGAAAAATGCTCTTGGAAAAGGGTGGAGGGCAACGCTGTATTTTGTCGGCGAGAATCTTTTCGACAAAGCCGAGAACAGACAAAAAACTATTTACACATGGACAGGCATACTTGTGATAGGTCTTATGGCGGTATGTACGTGTTTTGCCGGCAGTGCAATCGGCAGGCAGATAAAGTTGAACCGGCTGAAAAATGATTTTATAGCGACGGTATCGCACGAGTTGAAGACGCCGCTGTCATCGATGCGTGTGCTGGTTGATACTTTATTAGAGGGCAATTACGAAGGAGAGAAAACGGCAACCGAGTACCTGCATTTGATTTCAAAGGAAAATGAGCGGCTCAGCAGGCTGATAGATAACTTCCTGACGTTTTCACGTATGGAAAGAAATAAAAAGGCGTTCGATATTGGCAGGGTAAGCCCGGCTGAGATTGCACGGACGGCGGCAGAGGCGATCCAGACCAAATTCAACAAGGATAAATGCAGATTAGATGTCAGTATTGACGAAGGTCTGCCGGATGTATCGGCCGACAGGGATGCTATGGTAACGGTGCTGGTGAATTTGCTTGATAATGCATACAAATACTCTTATGATAATAAGCACATCGAGTTGAGAGTTTTCAGGGAAGACAGTTTCATTTGTTTTTCTGTTAAGGACAACGGTATAGGGATGACCCGCCGACAGACGAAAAAGATATTCGAC
>CAZTKW010000160.1:7009-7261 GCA_964614315.1 uncultured Pirellulales bacterium | reverse complement strand
TTCAGTGTCAATTCCGGCTTGCGTCTCCGATGAATGTCTAAGTACAATGTGAGGTCCGTCGCCGCAGGGCTGTTATGGTGGCCGGCAAAGAGGTACGTATCGTGTGCTCCGGTACGGGGCCAGACCCAGTCTTGTGCATATTTTCTATAGAAACGCACATAAATAGTATCCTGACCGGGGAAATTACGATGCATCCACTGGGGACTGACAACACCCTTCGGTTGCACCAGTTCCAGGCTGTGCTCGCCAACT
>CAZTKW010000160.1:0-6999 GCA_964614315.1 uncultured Pirellulales bacterium | reverse complement strand
CATTGCCGGTGATGTACATATCGTTCGGGTAGCCCTTCAGGTCATAAAAGCCGCCAGTCTTTCCGGAGCCCACTTTGGGGATTTCACCTGCTTCGAAACCTTCAGCAAAGATAACCGCTGGGTCATTCTCAATTCCTTTGTCACCCGGGTATTTTGCGGCGATGCCGTCATCGCCATCAGACAAAACCTCCGCTTTGCCCGTCCCTTCACTCCACGCCGCCGCCGGCTCGAAACGCTGCGGCTGGATACTGTCGGTGAGTTCCTGGTCTATCAGAACTTTTCCGCCCTCGGTAATCCTCACATGCCCGCCGACCGCGCCGCCTTTTGTCAAAGAGACGGTGTATTCTTTTCCCGCATCCACAAAACAGAGTCGTACCTGTTCGCCGTCGGTAAATTGCACGTCAGGTGCGGCCTCCCTACCCGAATCAGCCGCGTAGAGCACATGGCAGAAGATGTCTCTCTTGCGGGCAGCGCCGGGATAAACATCGACGCGCCAGGCCCCGGGTTCGCATTCCTTCCGCTTGTCAGCGATAGGAAAGTTCTGACCGTCCGACCAGAACTCCTTACCCGGGCCGCCGACAACCTCAACCCGGGCGTCAGCAGGAAGCAGGGTCTTGGAAAACAAACGCCCCTTCAGATGCGTCACCACCGCCGTCTCACCGCTCACCTTCGGCTCCTCAACGGTGTGCAGCAGCCAGCGCTTCTCGTAGTCCGCCTCACCCGCCGTTACACGGTCAAAGATGATTATCGTATTAGGCTGAAGATGCAGGAACTGACGGGTAAACTCCGGGACCTTACCCTCGTCGTATGCTATCGCCGCATCGCCCACGGCATAGGTATAATGGGCGTTGGTCTCAAAGGCAACAATGCCCCGCAGGGCCAGCTCCCGGCCGGGCAAATGCAGTCCGTATTGGGCCGAATCAAAACGACCCCCGTATCTCTCCATCCAAGAGCCCCCCATTTGGCCGCCGTCATTACCCGGACCGCGAAACTTCTCACCGGGCTTCTTTACTGTTATGGTGTTATGGGCGATGCTGCGTTGGAAATAGCCCGGATAGTGGTCACAACTCCGGTCATCCGAACCCGAGTCAAGGGCAAGGGACCCGTCGCGGTCAATGATAAAGGAATTCTCATCGGCGTGGTAGTGTGTCCCCGGCGTGAAGGCTGTCCCGGAGTTAAACACAGCCCACAGGTCGTTCGCCTTCCACCCGCTCTTGGCAACAACATGTCCAATGCCGGCAAAGTGGCGCCCAAGAGGCATCCTTTCAGGATAGGTATAGTCCTCTGCCGCCGGTACCTTCGGGTCGTACCACAGCACTTCCTGCCAAAGGTGAGTGTTGGGGTAGTCGTCGGGGTTGGCAAGGGCATGCGCAATCGCCGCTTTGGCCTGCTTCTGCGCGTGCCTGTCACCCCACCGACTGGCGATATAGGACGGGCAGGGCACTCCCATGCCCCCGCGTCCTGAATCGTTGAACTTGGCCATAGAGCCGTCGTAACGCCTCTCATAGACCCTCCACTGCGACAGAAAGCGGAAGAAGTTGGCCATCTGGAAGACATCCTCGCCAGATGCTGTCGCCCAGGCATGTGCCTCCTGACCCCAGTCCTTCATAGTAAAACTGCAGTAACCGTGACCTTCGACCCAGCCCCCGTCGTCCGACGCCCAGAAGTTCGAACCCGGGACAAGGTGCAAACGCATGAAGTCCTCCGCCTGGCGAAGGTAGAAGCTCTCCTTCTCCGGGTCGATTCCCGCTCCCGCCAGCGCAAGACCCGTCAAAACGTTCTTGCCGGAGTTTACATATATCTGGTTGGAAACGTCGGAGAATCGCCAGGCCTTCTGTTGTTTGTCAGCCATCTCCAGCAGGACCCGCCCGAAACGCTCTTGCTCTTCTCGCGACAGCCCGTTCCACACAAGGTCGATGAGGCATGCCGCCCCTCCGAGAAGTTGTGGATGCTCGAAATGACCCAATCCCTTTGCCCAGGGGCTTTCAAGCCGGACAAGCTGTGCTCGCGCCTCCTCTAACAGCAAAGGGTCACCGGAAAGGTTCCAGGCCACTCCCACCGACATCATCCACCAGCCGGTGGTCCAGGAATTGGCCCGCTCACGCATATCACCTCCCCGGCAGCTCTTGCGCATGTAGTTGAGATAGTGCTCGTAGAGATTTTTGATTTCCGCCTCCCCAGCTATCCGCCTCTTGACTTCCTCGACCCGCTGACTGGTCAGGTATATGCGGGGATGCTCGGGCATCCTCATCTTCTTATGAATCTCTAACTGGCTAAGCTGCGCCCCCTCGCCTAACTCAATCCGGCACTGGATAAACTGCTTTCCATCCAGTGCATCTGGAATCTCCAGCTTCTTCCCCTCTCCTGACAGCCGCACCCATTCACCCCATCTGCCCGGCTTATTACTTGCATTGCCGTCGTCGTCTGCACCGCGAAGCCAAAACCTCGCTTCACCCGCCCCACTCCAGTGCACGTACGTGTAATCAGGCTTAGCAAGGCAGGTGTTCCATTGCGAGGTGACAAACCTGCCCGGACCCGTCAGCCTGCCGTTATGGGTCTCGTATTGCTGGTAGTACCCCCACTCGACGCTGCCGCCCTCCGAGCTGACTATCTGGTCGGGAGCGCAGAGGTCATACACCAGCCGGGAATCATAATCATAACCTCCAGCCCTCGCCGTGAGCATGGAAAACAGCAATACAAGAACAGCCCCGCGTCCAGCGGTTAACATACGTTTGCAGTTAATCATTTTTAAACTCCTTCTGTGAAAGTTGCCGGGACATACTTGCTGATAGTATGGTCTTGTTATGGAAAAAACCGGCATATTACAATAATATGAAACTCATCACTTACCTGTAGCCTTACCGAGTTTCCTCTTCATCCGCTTATGTTACGAAAATCGCATGAAAAAAACAACTGCTTTGTTTTTTGCCGAATTCATCCTCACTCACGTAGCGACTGGCTTATACCCCTCGCCCCGTTACTCCGGTGCAGACACAACCTCAAAGGCAGAGCCTTTAACTCGCCGCAGTTCCTCATGCAGGTTCCCAATCCTCTCATCCGGAGCGACCGAAATGGCCCATTCTATCCCGTTGTCAGCCACGAACATCCCGTATTTCTTCAGCCCCTTCAGAATAACCTGAACCGCTGGTGAAAAACCGGAGACGTCGTAGTCCTGGCGTAGCCGAAGCCGCTCACCCATACGCGGGTAGTCTTTGTTATCGTGCCTGCTGGCAAAGTGGGTCGCAGGAGCAACATACCCCCTGTGCGTTTTACGCACCGTAACCCGCATCGCATGTTCGACGATTCCCCGCTTCAGCTCGTCGTAGCGCACCACAGCCGGAAAAATCGGAAGACCCGCTGCGTCCGCCGATGTCCACCCATCCGGCCGGAGTTGATTCGTCTTAAGGTCGAATATCGACGCCTGCGCTGCCTGCCATCCCTTGTCGGTTTTCTTCATAACAAAGAACTCGTACAGCAGCCGGTTGACCGGGTCAACCACAATGCCGTGCCTGTCCCCGCCGAGCCCGGCCTTGTCACGCTGAACGTCATCTAAAGTAAGCTTGTCCCCATCGTAGTGACGCTGGTAATAGACGGGCCAGCCCTCGATGGGAAGGTTGTCGGGCACCGGAAACGGCCCCTTGTCCGACTCACCGGGATATGACACTATCTTCACTTCCACTTTCTTTTGATGCGGCGGCACAAGGATGAAACTCATATCAGTGTTATATCGCAGCGGTTTGTCTGTGCCTATCGAGGCAATGATTTTCTTCGAGTTCGGGTGTAACGGCCAATCCGATATCACCTCGTTCCACGGGTTATCTGCAGGAAACACCTCCAATGCCGACAGTATAGCATCGGCCTTTGCGCTGTTGAACATCACTGGCTCGTTGATATCCGGCATCTTCGCTGAACGTATCCGCGACAGCCGCGCTGGGTCTGTCCTTGTTGCTTCCGATGCTTTGCTGGATACTTCTCCCCGGCTCAAACTTAAAAAAACTACATTACTCTCCAGAGCTTCGCTTATCATCAAAACAGCAGCCGGCATTAAAAAGCAATCAATCAATAACGTTTTTCGAACCCTCACAGCCAAACACCTCCATATATATACATATATAAATTCACACCATGATTTAGACAGGCTCAGCTCAACGTTCGATCTCAAGTATAGAATATATCTCCAACAGTGGCACTGTCACAGCTGCTCGTCCGTTCGCCCAGGTGACTTTCAGTGGTTTCTTCTGTGGCTGCAGGGTGATTGAGCTCGGAGCCTCAGCCAGGCGAACAGATACCTTTAGTGGACCGATTGGTTTGACTTCTTTGATGCCACCGTCAGGTGCGTCAGCGTGAGGGCCGGAAGTATTGACTAAGTGAATCGACAGCTTCCCATTTAACATTCGTGGACTTATATCGACATCCGCCGAGCCGCTAACTTCGACAATCGGCTCGGGTAGCAACGTCTTCATAATCTCCGGGAACGAGTCGTCCACCGCATCTATCAACACGATGGAGTTGCCATTTGATTTTTCAAGCTCGGATTTGAAAAGCTCTCCGGGACCCTCCCCTATCAGCAGAAGCCGGCCGCCGGACTTGACATATGTAGAAAGCTCATAGCGAAAGCTCGATTCAAGATATGTCCAGCCCGGAACTATGATTACTGGCCATTTAGACATCTTGCCCTTGAGATGATGCTCGCTGAGGACCTGAACGCCATACTGGTTTTTCAGTATCTGCGTAAGTGCTTCCCGCAGCACGGTAACGCCTCCGCTTCCGTACCAGTGGAATAGTCGCGGCGATTCGCGATAGTGACCGGCTGTTGAGTACAGCAGCGCTATCTGCCCAACTGCAACCGACCGATGGCAGTAGGCCTGACGGGCCCGACAGAACCGCGCTACCTCTGCCATCACGTCCATCTCCGCTGGATTACGCAGGGCCCCGTCACGGTCCTGTTTGAAATAAGCTTGATAACCGCCCCCCATCGCCAGCACCACCGCCGCTTCCTGCATCAACTGGATTGCCGGTTTCTGCTTGCGCGTCTCGCGGCTGAAAGACCACGACATCAAATCCCACGCCAGGCCCTGGTCCTCGAGGCAGCGTCCCGCAAAACGGGCCGAATTCACGCTGTCATCCGGCGAGAAATCGCCTGATAAACCAGCCACATCAGCCGACACCGCTTCGGGCATATGGTCGCTGAACGCCCAGTTGCTGATGACCTGGAATTGCCGGTGCGATGCCTTCAGTTCATCGACGTAATGACGCACATACCGGCGAAATGCCTCACGGTTAAAATCCATCCACTCGTGCCAGTACGGCTCGCCCGCCTTACGGGGCGCTGCCTCGGCGCCTGTCAGATTGCAGAACTCGCGCACGGCCCTCTCGCCATAATCGGCAACCGTACCCCAGCAATCCCCATCAACCCACACACCATCAACTTCATACTTTCCAGCCAGCTCCCGAAGCTGAGGAATCATCAGCACATCGACATAGGGTCCGAACACGGATGTGGCTTTATCACTTGGCGTGCCGTCGGCGTTTACCGCTGCCCATTCCGGGTGCGTTTTAACCGCGTGAAAGTCCCATACCCCTGAGTAGTGCATATAGAGTGCGACCCCTCGCCGACGGGTTACTTCTCGCCAGATGCGAAGTGGGTCGCCAACAAAACCGGACGCAGGATTGCCCACCTTCGTTGGATAGCTTGAATAACCGTTATGCCCTTTGCAGTCTATCTGGACGTAGTCCGGCCTGACCTTGTCTATAACCAACTCAACCATCTCTGAAGTCGTCCGCTGACCGACGCGGTTGCAGTCTTCACCGGCATGGAAGTCAAAATGAACGCCGAGAAAGGAGTCGGCTCGTTTCATATGCGCAGGTTCTGCAAACCCAGCCGCACAAAACACCGCCAGTATCAGCGGCAGGATGCCCCGCCCAATTGAACCTCGCCTATAAGACTGTGAAGCGCAAATATTCACCATCATAGACCTCTCTTTCTAAAACCGGGATTTCCTTTTCTCTTCGATAGACCTGCCATACTTCTGCACCAATACTATAAACAATCAGTGTTGAGCTGTCCAATTTCTTCTCATCTGTCTCGCAGTACCCCCGATACTAAAGAAACGATTTTTACACAGACCAAAGCCTGCACTGTGTGTCGAAGTGCAAGTCGAATGGGCTGGTTTCTAATCTATCGAAAACAATTCCCTGGGGCCCTGCACCCTAGGTGCCGATGTCTTATTAAGTGAGTTTGCCCTGAGCGGAGTCGAAGGGCTGAATCCCGAATAAGCAAAATCACTCGCCCCCGCTGGCTGACCCTTGAATAAATCCACCGCCGCATTTATCACATCTAACTGAAAACCTTGATTAGCATCAAATTGAAGTTTCATTGATTATTCTGTGATTTATCCTCTGTCGTATCCAGCGGTTTTGCTTTAGTTATCAACTTCTTTTGTTCAGCGGCAAGCTTTCTTTCCAGTTTTTTTACATCCTCAGCAGGAGGTAATTCTTCCGGCCTGATATTTCGCCTGATAAGAAGCTTGCGGACTTCCTGATTATTTTTCACATGTTCTTTAGTAACGCCCGTTTCCGTTCTCAGGTCGTCCCGCTTGATATTGAAATTGGTAATTTCATTGGCAAAATCCTTGGCCTTGATGGTAATTGTCGGCAGAAAGTCGGCCAATGCTCTTGATTTTGGTATTTTCAATCTTTGCTTCATCTGTCCGGTTGTCTTCTTGAATAGAGCCTGGTCGCCTTTACTTCGAATACGCCCGAAGGATTTCTCATCGGATAATCTTTCATATATGATCCCGGAAAGTTCCTTTTCGGACAGGCTTAATTTCCGCCGTGCGTTGAGACGTTCAATTTCAGCGATTCTTCTTTCAATTATTTCCTGCTTTCTGGTCTGGACGGCGAAATAAGTCTGGGCAAAGGCTATCTGGTCTTTGCGGGGATCGCCGTTCTGAGCCGTGAGGTAGCAGGCATAGCGGGTAAGCATAATATCATCGATTT
>CAZTKW010000159.1:0-7301 GCA_964614315.1 uncultured Pirellulales bacterium | reverse complement strand
AATAAACATCATCCTGTTTGAGAATTACTGGAATAACGGCTCTCCGCAACTGCAGGAACGCTACTTTGATTCTATCGTCGTTTCAACCGAACCTATCGGGTCTATGTAATAGCTGTAGTTAACTCGGTGGCAAAAGATGTATATAAATGGTAAAGGCTGAAGTAGCTTGTCAGCGAGTATTAAAGCGTGGCGGCCTAAAAAACCGCCACGCTTATTTTCAGACAAAAAAACTCAATGTGGATTTTCCTCCAAACTTCACCCTTTTGCCTTGTGCGTCCCGTTGTTTAGCCAGATATCAACTCGCTGCTGCTCCTGGAAGTCTTTTTGCAATATGTCTAAATCACCGTCACCATCCAAATCGCCGATTCTACCCTCGTGTGTACCGATACCGGTGGAAATCAACTGGGTGGCAAACTTTCCTCTACCGTCACCATACAGCACCCACTGCTTACAGTTTTTTCCGGCTCCGGGCCGGTACATTTCAGCTGCGTAAATATCAAGATTACCGTCGCCGTTTATATCACCTACCTGCAATGTATGTCCATGGTCAACTCTTTCAATCAGGGTATCCTTAACCCATTTGCTGCCCTTCCACTCGTAAAGGTTCAATGGACCGACCCCGTCTCCGGAGTTCAGTACTATCTCAGGCCAGCCGCCTTTAATCAAATCACCGACCGCAGCTCGTGACATCCCATAATCAGCATCAATCGTCTTAGCAGTAAAACTTTTACCGCCGGTATGTTTGAACCACATTCCACCACCGATAAGGTCTGTCTTGCCGTCCATATCGACATCAGCTTTATCAAAGCCTTCGTATTTGAACGTACTCGGCCATGACCATATTTCTGTAAAGGACCAGTTTTCTTTTGCCTTCGGTTCATCTGGTATGTCGGCGATTAGAAGCTTCTTCGCATTTTGATTCCAGAAAACCAACTCAGCCTGACCGTCACCGTCAAAATCTCCGAAAATCTGGTCGTGGTGCTGTTTTTCGCCCCAGTCTTTTATAGTGTATCTGTTCCATGGTGTATTCGCCTCGTAATCGGGATAGGGATTTTCCCACCACCACACTTCATTAGTCACCCAGCTTCCGCCCTGCAGAATATCAGGGTCTCCGTCGCCGTCAATATCATAATAAGCTCCTCCGGCCTCGATATGGCTCTTTCGGTTATCGATAAGGTACCTTTTCCAGCCGTCCGGAGTATGCCGAAACCAGACCATACTCGTTTCGTCACTCCAACCGGCTATGACAAAATCATTCACTCCGTCTTTATCAATATCCAGAATTAGCGAAGCCGCCTGCCGTCCAACACCCGCTGCGGGAATATCACCATTCTTGCTCGAAAGATGCGTCCATTTCATTTCGTGAGAAACTGCGCTGCCTTTTTGAGCTGGTTTAGGCCTTAAAATAGATGGTGCATTTTTGAGTGGCCCTATCCGTTCAGTACCAACCGCTAATTCGTCAATCCACAGCGTTTGCGCGTGAGGCAAAAGTCCCGGACCAAAATACGGAACTACAAGAAGCTGGTTGAACTTCATCTCAGCAAAGTCGGTTGAGCGAAAGATAACTTCTGTATCTTCGATAACGAGCTTGTCGTCGAACCACCCGCGAAGTTCACCGTCACGGTTCGGCTTGTCGTTTTCCATATCCAGGCTGTTCATCTTGAACATCGCCTCCACACAATGCCACTTGGCATCGTCGAAGAGCACTTCTTCACTTTCATATTTTTTGCCGTTATAGCCGCCCTTAAGCTCACCTTGTGTCGGACCGTGAGGGGCGCTCTTGTTTTGAATGTCCGCCGCCGCCAGCCGAAGTTTACCGTTCACCGGTTCGATGCAGACAGTAAGACGGCTCGCAGCCGGACCGTGATACTTGCTGTTCTCGGTGGTCATAAAGTCAATCAGATGAGGATGGTATGAGCGACCGCTCCACCCCCACCCCTCAGACAGCCTCATATAAAACCGCAAATACACCACCTCGGTGGCTTCAATTAGATGCCGACTGCCGGATGAGCTTACAGGAGTGGTTCCCTCGGCCTGCCAATGATACTCGATACACCCCTTGCCTGCGTAGGTGTCCTTCTCTGTAATCTTGAACTTATTGCCGTCGTACCACCCCCGGCTGTGTAAATCCCCATCCTCATAACTCTCACTGAATGAAAGACCCTTGTTCTTCTCATCGCCTCTTGACACATCCACCGCATAAATGAACATTGAAAGCATAAAAACCAGAGCAATAATCAAAAAACCGCCGTCTCTTCTTTTCATCATAAACTCCTAATCATAATAATATTATCTGTCTGATATTACTCCTGACTTGCCCCGTATCAAACACCTGGCTAAGTAACCAAACCTTCCAATTATATGATAATATCAAAAAGTTAAGAAGAACAATCATTGAAAGCAGAAGGTGAATTTATTAAGATTGCTGATGTCATACGGAAAAAATATGCTTTTTAACCTTGTAATGGGAAATTTAGGATGAGACCAAATCTGATGCGGGCCGGAATTGTTATGCTTCTGGTTCTGTCGAATGCTTGTTTTGCCTGGGAGAGAGTAACTGCCCAAAGCGTCGGCATGGACAAAGCCGGGCTCGAGCAGGCAAGGGACTATGCCCTGACAGGCGGCGGTTCGGGCTATATCATTCGCCATGGCAAACTGGTTATGTCCTGGGGCGATGAGAAAAAGCGATACGACTTGAAATCCACGACCAAATCAATAGGTGTAACCGCCCTTGGGCTTGCGATTATGGACGGCAAAATCTCCCTGACAGATAAGGCCGTAAAATTCCATCCGTCCCTTGCGACTCCTCCCGAGAGCAACAGGGAAACCGGCTGGATCGACAATATAACCATTCTGCACCTTGCCACACAGACGGCGGGTTTTGAAAAACCCGGCGGCTATGGCAAGCTCCTTTTTGAGCCGGGCACGAAGTGGCTCTACTCCGATGCGGGTCCCAATTGGCTTGCTGAGTGTATCACCAACATCTACAATCGAGACGTTAATGAATTAATGTTCGAGCGTGTCTTTGAACCGCTCGGCATAAAACACACCGATTTGAAATGGCGAAAAAACGCTTATCGAGCTGAAAGAATTAACGGCGTGATGAGACGTGAGTTCGGTTCAGGCATAAGAGCAAACGTTGATGCGATGGCCCGGATCGGAATGCTCTATCTCCACGGCGGCAAAATCAAGGATAGACAAATCATCCCCCAAAGCTTTGTCGATATGGCCCGCACAACCGTGCCGCAGGTGGCAGGTGTTCCAACTGCACACAAGACCAAACACGGCGCAAAAGCATCAGCCCATTACGGCCTGCTGTGGTGGAACAACGCCGATGGCACCATCGAGGGTGTTCCGAAGGATACATACTGGTCATGGGGTCTTTACGACAGTTTCATCGTTGTCATGCCCACCCTCGACATCGTCATCTCGCGTGCGGGCAAATCATGGAAGCGAACGACCGACGAGAACTACGACGTACTTGCACCCTTCTTGAAGCCGATTGCCGCCGCGGTTATCGATGAGAATAAGGCCTCCTATTAGGCCGGTTCGGTTATCAGGGATATCGTTTGGGCGCCGAAGGAGACATTCTATGAGAAAAGAGAAACCGAGCCGAACCGCTTACAAGGTCGCCCTCAATATTCTAACTTTAGGTACGAAACCGGAAATACATCTATCTTATAGAACATGTTAGTCGGCTACAGTATTCTATAATATAACATGCCCTCTCTGTATGCTAAGAGTTTTCGAAGGTGTGGATTAGGTTTATGCCTATCTTAGGTGCTCTGTTTGGAAAATATACTTGGCCTATTTATTGTATGGGGCTATGGCTTATCCAATGAGAGAATCTAAGCTGCTGTGTGCTTAAAAGTACTAGAAACTAAAGTACTACAAATAATCAGGGTTTAATATATACCCAATACCCTTTTCCCTTACTTTGGAAGCATTCGTAATTACTAAGATACCAAGCTAAACAACGGGGATTGAAATCGTATCCTTTTTTTTTCATAGCCTTTATGATTTCATCCTTATGCATTTGCTTATCACTCATAAATTCAGTAAGGCGATAAGCGTCAGTACCTTCATTTGGATAAAGAAATTTTCCCTTTCCACGTTTGTCGATTTTCTCGGTATCCAGAACAGCTTTGATTTCATTGTCAATTTCATTCAACTGAGATACTAAGATATCCCTTTTTTCAAATAAATCCCTCAGTTTGATCATTCTTTCTCCGATTATTTGCATTTCTTGAATAATGTCTGCCATTTTAACCTCCAAAATATTATTGTTATTTTGTTTATTAACCTAAACTATATATCAAAATTAAAATGACGTCAACATAAATACTTAAATTTATTTAAAGATTTATAATATTTTGAGTGGCACTGCGCCAAAAACAGCTTTTTTATCATCAATATCAAGGGTAATAGTTATCAAAGAAGACGTTTTGTGTGGTTACATTTTTTAATAAATTATAATATTGTTTAAGATTTGTATCTTTTTAGATATATCTCTCGCTTAAAACTATCACTCTTAGCTAAAAATTTTATTGTGTAAGCTCTGCGCTTGTCAATGATATCCAAGACAGTAGGCATGCTCAACTGTGTGACTCTACTAATCTCCGACTAGGGGTATTTATGATACCAACCAATGTCCGAATCCAAGCCGCTAAGTGAGATAATATGTTAAGTTGCAACAGTAAAGCCAGAAGAATACAAAGAACCGGTTCGGGACTTGCTGTTATGATTAGACCCGAAAACGTATTTATAAGTTATTAACCAATATAGCTTTGATGTCTAATTCTATCAATCACTTTACCATATAGAAGTCTGCTGATTTCAGCAGCTTTTTCCTTTGCCCATCTTCTCCATTCTAACATTTTATTCCTCCTCATTTTGAGAAAGCCATTTTGCCCCGCTCAAAGTTGCCTATTTTAACATTGGAAATGGTTTTTGTATCGGGTGTGCAATTTTGTATGAAAACACACAATAAAACGAGTCATTTTGTGACTTTTTTTTCAATTTTTCTCACTTTTGTTCAAAAAGTGAGACTTTTTTTGCGTTTTTTTGACTTTTTTTCACCAGAAAAGCCCCCCGGAATGTCATATAATATTAGCTCTGCTTATGCTTCTGCTACCAGTTTTCCCACGCCTCCCCACTCCTGTCATCGGCTATCTTAAACTTATCCATCGGGCAGTCATAAAAATATCTTGTTATGCAATGTGCACTGGCAGCTGACAGCCGGGATACTGCAATCTCCACGTTGCGTACATCGAACTCAAAACCAACCTTTATCCCTTTACTCTCAAAGGATTTAGGCCACACTTTCTCACCCGTTGTCGTATCAAGAATAACAGCACGGGAACTTAAAAATCCCTTTAAAAAACCTGTCTCAGCCATATTATAAAGCCGGAAATCTTCAACCACCACCAACAGAACGATATCAGCCTGCAAACCCCTCCCCACCTCCAATGGCGTCAGCCGTGAAAAGTCAGCCTCATTATTGCGGTATTCTACCAGCCTTTCATAGCTTATAAGCCCCTCAGCCGGCATCCTGACCCTTTTTATTAGGTACTCGCGTATGTCCCTCGTTAAATAATAACGCAGGTTAGCTGTAGCTATAAGCCGTGCCGGCTGTTCCAAAAGGATTAATATCTTTTTGTCCTTTTGCTCCCTAAGTTCATATTCAGCCGGGATTTTCTTCTCGTGACGCGTCGGCATGCCCGCCATACTTATAAGCCCGCAGCCGTTACAGAAAAAAATCCCACCAGCAAGCAAAATTGCAAAAACGCTACAAATAAAAATTTCGTATTGTAATTTCTTCATTATCATCATTACCCATAAAATCTTTCTAAATATATATTTACGCTTCTCTATTATTAACCTTGCCTCTTTCACCCTTTAGCTGCAAGCGCCCTCGCAAGCGTAACCATCCACCCGCAGGCTATGATAATTAACACGCCTGCAATTACATATCTTACTTTAACTTCGGCAAAAAAACGCTTTGCAAAGCAAAAATATCTCCCAAAAACAACTGTAAAAAAATTCAAAATCGCCGCAGCCGCCAGCATAAAGCACGATAAAGCGCCAACCGGCTGAATATAGAAAGAATCAAAGATTCTGCCCTCGGCAAAAGCAAGTATAGACGTCGTTATCCCGCACGTTGGGCAAGGCAGACCATATCGTTGCTTGAATCCGCACGGCAAAAGCAATACCCCAATATCGATTTTGCCTTTTGACGCAAGCCAGAACAAGCTGAAAAGTGCACCTATACCCAAAAAAACAAAACCTGCGATAACACGCTGGCGAAAGCTTGCCCTGCAGAAAATTCCACATTTATTTGATTCTTGGATTTTATTCATAATTACAGCAAAGTTCCCCGACCAAAGGTCGGAGCTTCTTAAAAGTAATATTGTTTCTATGGCTTTCGTCTCCGACTAAAAGGCGGAGAATTCTGCCGGCTTTTTCATAAATTATCTATTGGATTATTTGGATTATTACAGTAAAATAAGGCAAGGTTATAACTCTGTCAAGCTTACAGATACGAGGTGATATATGCCTTTGGACCAGAAAGACTTACATCAAATGTTGGAGACAGCCATCGTCGCCGCCAGATTAGCCGGACAGCGGGCGATGGAGGAACTTAGCTACATCAAGGTTTCGAAAAAGAACGATGCCGAACTTGTTACTCAGGCCGACGCACGATGCCAGCAAATCATCATCGACCGTATTAAGGAAACTTATCCTGACCACGGCTTCATCGCCGAAGAAGGTGACCACGGCAAGGTATTTAAACAGTCCCCGCGAGGCTCTGAACCTCTCTGGTGGGTCATAGACCCGATAGATGGAACCAACAATTTTGCGCACAAAATCCTTCTTTTTACTGTCAGCATAGCAGTAATGTACGAAGGCAGCCCGGTTGTCGGTGTCATTTTCGAACCCGCCACGGACTCGATGTTCACATCTGTCAAAGATGGTGAGGCACAACTCAACGGCCGCCGAATAATGGCAAGCCAGGATAAAATAGACAAGTTTTCAAGCATCGGCATGGACAGTCATTTCACTGATAAAGTGCCGAATTGGGCTGCCGAACTCATTTTAAGAACAAGATTTCGCAATTTAGGCTCGACCGCCCTGCATTGTGCCTATGTGGCAAACGGTGGTTTTATTGCCTTTATTGCCCCTAAGCCGAAGTTGTGGGACATCGCAGCCGGCGCTTTGGTTACTCAAAACGCTGGAGCTGTTATGACTGACTGGAAAGGCGGTAAAATCTTCCCCTACGAGATGGATAACTACGATGGCCA
>CAZTKW010000158.1:0-7308 GCA_964614315.1 uncultured Pirellulales bacterium | reverse complement strand
CAATACTCCTAAACCGTTGGACATCTGCGCCAATGTATGCTTTATTAGAATCTTCGACAGTGACAACTGCTGTCTAAATCTGCTCGCCAATACAGTACGGCTTACGATACGTTGGCTTCTGTAGTTTATTGGCTTCGTCATTGTTGACAAAGCTCTCGCTTTGAGCATCGAAGACTAATTGTTTGTTGCCCACTCGATAACACACGTCGGCTAAGTGCAGCAGACAAGCGCTATAGTGACCCTGCTCAATGTCGCCGTTGGGAAGCTGACGCGAACGAATACAATCGACAAAGTTTTGATTGTGTCGTTCATCGGGCAGGTAACCATATTCATAATCGACGACTTTACCATCACCTTCGAACGCCTGCCAGCCTCCCCCCATCCGCCCGACATACATCATTCGCTTCGTGCCGTACATTTCGATTCGAGTGCTGTTTTGAGGCCAGTAAGGGAACTTATCGCCGAACCGCACATCCCCCTGCGATTTCTTCATATATGGTGTAAAGTTCATATTCTCACAGGTCATAGCCATATCGCCATAGTCATAAGTTATCGCCTGTGTATCAGGCGTGGGACGCTGGTCTTTGTAAGCAAGTCGCCCGCCGGCACAGTAGGCCGCTTTGGGGTGTGGCGGATTACCGAGTATCAAACGTGCAAGGTCAAGCTGATGGATGGCGTCGGCCATTGCACCCGAGCCGTACTCCCAGTAGTCGTTCCAGCCGCGATGCCGGCTCAGGTTGTATGGAACCTTCTCTGCCGGGCCAAGCCACCGGTCCCAGTCCAGACCCGCCGGTACCTCGCTGTCCGGCCGTTGCTTCCACGCACTTCCGGCAAGCATATTGTAAACCTTCACATGTACCACCTTACCTAATTTACCGCTCTCGATATACTCACGAGCAGAAAAACCGTAAGGTGCGCTTCGGTTTTGTGTACCACACTGGACGATTCGCTTGTACTTCCGCGCAGCATCGAGCATCTTGCGACCCTCCCAGATACTCAAGGAGATGTTCTTTTCGACGAAGACATCTTTGCCGGCTTGGCATGCCCAAATCGTCGCCAGAGCATGCCAGTGTTCCGGCGTCGCGATAACCACTCCATCCACATCTTTATCGTCAAAAACCTCTCGCATATCTATTACTCGCTTAGGCGCATAGCCTTGAATCTCATCCACCATCTTGACGGCCCCGCCGCCACGCCCGTCATCCACCTCACAGATGTATTTCGTCTCCACGTTCTTAAGTTTCACCATACCCTGTATCAATGCCGTCCCTCGCCCCCCGGCGCCTATCAGCGCAAGCACTACTTTGTCGTTGGCCCCAAACGCATTGTCCGGTGAAAGTGATATCGCTGCCCCAAGCGAAATCCCCGCCGCTCCGCGAACCGAACCGTTCAGAAACTGTCGTCTGTTTATTTCGTTCATTGTTTCATTTCCTCCCTTTTGAAATATGATTTTTTGCCGAATACATAACCATCTCTAAAATACCACGTTATGCCGTCATGCTGTATATTTTATATTGAACCGTCATTTCCCATTTGTATCGCAAACAACACTATTGCGCCTTTAAAAAGTGTACTCATTCTGCTTGAAAGCACAAGTTCCATTTTGAAAACAATTGCCGGAATCCTTGCATTTTTAAGATAGCTTTGGTAATCTAACAATCTCTGAAGGCTTGGCATTCCAGCCGGCCCTTTAATATGCCAGATGCAGGATTAAAATTGGAAGGGGCTTAAAAATGAGCAAAAATCTCGACCGCCGAAATTTCCTGAAAAAATCTATCGCCGCCTCAACAGCCGCAGCCTCTCTAACCCTCAATAACAAAGTACTCTCAGCGGAATTAAAAAATAAACCTGCCGCAGCAGCCCGGAATACTACCCCTGCTCTCCAAAAGAACCTAAACTCCGATTCTTTACCGTATGGCAGAATCAAAAATCTAAAAATCAGCCGCCTAATCTCCGGCGGTAACCTGATCAGCGGCTACGCCCACAGTCGAGACCTCAGGTACGTTGGTGCACTGATGAACCGCTATAATACGAACCAGAGGGTTCTCGATACACTCCAGCTATGCGAAGAAAACGGAATAAACACTATAATAACTGACCCCCGTGAAAAGCCTATAAGAATCCTCAACAGGTACTGGAAGCAGAGAGGAGGAAAAATGCAATGGATTTCCGAAGGCCACCCGAGAACAAACGACATAAAGACGAGCCTCAAAAAAGCTATTGACGGCGGAGCTTACGCCATTTATATCCAGGGTGTCATCGGGGACAAGTGGGTCAAGGAAAAACGGCTTGACCTCATTGCCGAATCCCTCGATTTCATCAGGCAAAACAATCTGCCGGCCGGAGTCGGAGCCCATATGTTAAACGTTATCGTTGACTGCCAATCCGTCGGAATCGACGCCGATTTCTACGTCAAGACATTGCATAGTAAAAATTACTGGTCCGCACAGCGACCGGATCAGAACCTTGATGTTATTGAAAACCGTGGCGATAACTATTGGTCAATGACCCCCGAAGAAACCGCAGAATATATGAAGCAGATTGATAAACCCTGGATTGCATTTAAGGTCCTGGCCGCAGGTGCTATACACCCCAATGACGGCTTCAAATATGCTTTTGAAAACGGCGCAGATTTTATTTGTGTCGGAATGCTTGATTTCCAGGTCGAAGAGAATGTCGCCATCACCAAAAAAATATTGTCAAACGTTGACCGCCGGCGTCCCTGGAGAGCATAACAAAAACTAAATTAAACTAAACTCGAAAACCGCCGCCAAATCTACCAAACCGGTGCGACTTCATTCCGTATCGAGCCTCACTTCGCAGCCCCGTAGCAAAGCACACGACCATCCTGCAGCCCGACCAAAAGCCGTCCCTCTCGGTCAATCGCCAGACCCCTCATTGGCCCTAAAGAGACCATGCCAAGATTCCCAAAAAGATGATAATTCCAATAAAAAAGCGTTTTTTAACAATTTGTTCCTTACAAGACACTTATTGTAAATCTTATAGACAGCTTGATAATTATAAACATACGCGGTTTGCTCTCACGTTATTCTGGCTTTATTCCTTTTTCCTTGAATATAAGCATAATGTTCCTAAGATAAATAATGCAACCACAGGATTGTCCAACGATAAAAACAGGATCTGCACGAGCGATGGCATAAATTAGCAACCCTAGGCCCCCTATAATGCTGAGATACCAGAATGCAATTGGCACAAAGCTCTTTCCTTTCCGTTCCGAAGCGATCCATTGAACAATGAAACGTGCTGTAAATACAACTTGGGCGCTAAAACCAACTATTGCCCATATATCCAATTTTTCAACAATAACATTAAATGTGTTCATTTATATTTTTATCCATTTCATAATTAAATTGTCTTTTCTGCATCCATCGAATAGCAAAAGTATCTCTAAAAGCTTTAAAAACTCTATTTAAAACACCATACTTAGCAGTGCCTGCATGACGCGGCCTATGGTGGACTGGCACCTCATTAACCCGGTATCCTTCCATTTTCACTAGGGTGGGAAGGAAACGGTGCAAACCGTTATATAGCTTTATTTTGCTAATGCACTCCCTTCTAAAAACTTTGATCCCAGATGCCGAGTCATGGATATGCTCATTAGTTAACCAATTTCTAACGTTATTGGCTATGCGAGTGGAAACCAATCTAATCCACGGATCATTACGATCTTTTCTCCACCCGGAAACCATATCGCATTTGTCTGAAATTATCAAGTCCAGCATTTTATTGATATCACATGGATCGTTTTGCAGGTCGGCGTCGAGGGTGGCTATGTACTTACCTTTCGCATTACGCAAACCACAATCAAGAGCTGCGGTCTGGCCGGATCGCTGTTTGAGAGACAACACTTTTAATTGAGGGCATTTTGAGACATGACGCAAAAGTACGGAAAGCGTGTTATCTAAACTGCAATCATTAACTATTATAAGCTCCCATTTTTCATTAAGTCCATTTAAAGCGGTCGTTACTTCTTCCACTAATAGTGGTATATTCTCTTCTTCATTATATGCAGGAATTACAACTGAAAAAAATGTTTCATCAACAGCATTCATTGATATCCTTTAATTTCTATAAGTGTCTATATTTCATTGTTGGTTTGATTTATAATTTAAAGTCAAATTTTGCATGGAGAGCTTGTAAACTGACTTAAGACTTAATTATTCTTATGAACAATCACAATTCTTTCAGGTTTATTACTATTTTTTTGAAAGGTTCTAACCTCTTTGAAATTGTATTCTTCTTTTATTTTATCCAACTTTTCACCAGTGAATATTAACCAATTATTATTGTTATAGATATGTTTAATATTCGCCTCAGAAGCAGTTTTTATTGGTCTTCCAAAATAATGAATAAATAACTCGTCTATTTTCCCATAAACAAAAACATCATCTTCAAGGGGTATTATTCTTTTTAGTTCTGAGGCAAATTTTGCCTCGGAGTAACCACCGTTATCTGGCAACACCGAAATCAAAGAAAATACAAAAACAATAACAAATGCTATACTGCTAAATATTACAAGGCATGCAGCCATCCGCCTTTTAATAGAGTATAGAAATATACTTGAAGAAGTACCAAGCATCAGGATAAGTCCAGTGGCAATTTGACAGGTAGCAGGCAAACTCGCATATGCAGGCAGAGAAAATCCTTTATTGGCTATCAATTTACATGAGTAATTGTATAATGGCTCAAAAGAATATGCCAAAATTATCAGGCCTATGAGGAAAAAAGTAAACAGATGCCATTTTAGGAGGTTCAGACTTTTTTTTTCAAAATAGACCGTTCTGCTTAAAACCATATCCTCCATTACAATTCCGATAAGAATTGTGGCTAATGGCATCAATGGAAGGATGTAATGTTGTCTTTTTCCTGAGCATAAACTTAAGAACACAATGCCGGCAAAAAAGCATATCCATAAATATCCCATTATTTTTCTCTTGTCTTTCCATACTTTGTGAAAAGGCGCAACAATCGATAGTGGTAAAAAGACTACCCATGGACTAACGAATAGAAAAATCATTGGGAAATAATAAAGCCATTCATGGCCGCTTCTTCCATTTTCCCCTGTAAACCTATCTATTGATTCTTGTTGCCACAAAGACAGATTCCAATTCATGGCATTGGCTGCTGCTATGGGCCAAGGGAGAGTGATCAATAAAAATAATATCGAACCCCAAACAGGAAGTATCTTTGGAATTTTTTTCCATTGCTTGAAGATTGTCAGATAGATAATTGCTGAAAAGGCCATAAAAAATATGGATGAAATGGCTTTTGCTAAAACCGAAAGCCCAAGGCTTACCCAAAAAATTAGAGAGTAAGCCACTTGCTTCGTTCTATTTGCCTCTTCTATTGCTGCGTAAAAGCTTAGAAAACAAATCAGCATAAAAAATGTCAGATGCATTTCAGGCCTTGCGCAATGAGAATATCGAATGAAACCCAATGAACATGTCCAAATTAGAGAAGCAAGAAATGCTGTCTTAAAATTCAAGATGACAGTGATGAAATATAGAATACATATCACGGAAAGAACTGCTATCGTTGCAGCTGGCAATCTGGCTGTAAATTCATCTATTCTACCGGTAAAGTGAGATGCAGCAGCAACTAACCAGTATGGCAAAGGTGTCTTATTAAAACGGCATTGATTATTAAATGTAGGAATAATGTATTCATCGTTTTCAATCATTTCTCGTGCTGTCACCGACACGAATGCTTCGTGGTTACTCAGTGTACGATCTCCAAGCGATATAAAAGCTACTATAGTAGCAATAGTGATACAAAAGAAAATCAACACAAATTTTCGCATTTCATTTTTTCCCACCGGCTGCGCCAAGAGGACCAAATTTTAATATTGAATCTCCTCTCTTGGTAAGCTGATAACTCTGCTCACTCGAAGTCGGCCCGGGACTTGAAAGACGCCTCCCGCTGACAACAAGCGGGTCTATTCGCGGGTATCGGGCGGTGAACCCGGGGTCCCACCCGTGGTATGCTATCCACGTACTCTCATCCGGACCCGGGAAAAAACTGTGGTGACCCGGCCCTTTGACATATTCGTTTGACTGCAGAATTTTATTTGGCTGCTCGAAAAACGGCCCCGTCGCCGAAGACCCGACTGCATACCGCAGGTTGTAAGTTTCGTTCTTCCAGGCCCCCGTGCTGTATGTCAGAAAATAAGTTTTGTCCCTTTTAAGAATAAACGGCCCCTCCTGCCACGAGTGATGGCTTATCAGTTGTTTCGGCCTGCCCGCAATACGCTCCGGCCCGATTAACTCATCAACATAGATTTGACCGGCCTTAAGTCCGAGACTGTTGCCGTGTTCGATAGTATAATACAGGTACAAAGTACCGTCGCTATCCAGAAAAGGATGCCCGTCAAGTGATGCATTATCGATAATAGGACCTCTGTCGTCGTACGGACCTTCGGCCTTATCTGCCACCGCTAATCCGACGCGGTTTCCGGTATTTGCCGGCGTATTGTCCAGCGAAGCTGTGTAGTATAGATGGTACTTGCCGTTCAGTTTGATTACCTCCGGTGCCCAGAAGTTTCTGCGGTTCCACGACCCTTCAGGCCCCCTCGCCACCGCCCCGCGAACGAATGTCCAGTTAATCAGGTCATTTGACTTATATATTTGTATGAAGCGTCCGTCCTCGGCCCCCCCCGTCGCATACAGGTAATACTGCCCGTCCTCTTTGATTATGCACGGGTCGGCAAGGTAACGGTCTATGATTGGGTTTTTGTACGTGAACGTCTCTGGCCTTCTGCCCTCCGGCCCGCTGCACCCGCAAAATCTGCTAACACCCGTTGCAGCCGAAAGCAATATAAATTCACGGCGGGACAATTCCATCATCTAATCAACCCCTTAAAAAAGGCACTATGCACTTTTTTCCCCCGTTCAAATTACTGCAAAATTATCTTTTTGAGATTGTATATCTCCCGCCCCAAATGGTCAAGGAATGTTTCTGACCTTACCTGCTTGTCGAATGTGTCGAAAGGCTTGTTTTTTACCGCCAAAACCAAAATAAAAAAGGGCTGGGCTGCGGAGGGAGAGGAGGGAGAGAAATTACCCAGCCCTTAAATCTGCCTTCTATTATACCCAAAAACAAAACCCCGTCAAACATTCTTAAATCATTTTCCCTCCTTAAACACAAGATGACAAACAGCAGAGCCTGCAAACGGAGATGCCAGGACACTTCTGCCTTTAACCTCAACATTTCCAACTCTCTGAGCTTCTCCGTCCTGGCAGTTGATCCACTCAACTGAATACGTTCCAGCCTTCAAATCAACAACCAACT
>CAZTKW010000157.1:0-7323 GCA_964614315.1 uncultured Pirellulales bacterium | reverse complement strand
GAGGTCATTGTGAAGGAGTCGTCAAATCATCAGAAAAACGCTGACGAAATAAACCTGTCAGGAAAGTCACAGCCACAACAGTAGCTATTGCTGCAATGGAGATTAATATATCGAGCAGGTCGACATTCCTGCCTAAAATTATGGAAGACATTTTTACCGTCAATAACAGTGCGATAGGCCCTGCCGATGCGACTATCAGCCACTTGAGTCGGTGCGATTTTAGATGAATATACTGAGACATAATTTGAATCCAAAGCACGCTGAAAAGCGCATAGGCAAACAGGTGAAATGCAAAATTTGTGACAGGAACCAGTTCAGCCAGATTTGCTTTTGCAAGATTGGTCAAAAGAAAAATGCTGACCGCCGTAACTATAAGAAATGCCGGCAAAAATGTAAAAAACGAAAACAATATCAATCCGGTAAAAGCGCCAATAAGGTCTGCAGCAAAATCCATCGCGTCGCAGCTTCGACCGACATAACCCTGAAGCAATTCGTCAATTATTCCATAGCCGGCCAATATAAGAAATACCCACCATACGGAGGCTCTGAGCCAATTTACTTTCTTTCTGGGATTGATTGCAAACCAGAACAGAAAAGCCAAAATCAGATAAGCAAGAAAATGAATGGTTTTGTCGGATACCTGGGCTTTATAAACCAGCTTCGGTATGGGTATGTGGGCAAGAATAAAAATTGCCACCCAGTAAAACAAAAGCAGAAACAGCGTCAGTTTTTTTCGCAGTGTTATGGTCATCTAAAAAGCCAAAAATTTGTGTATGTCGTATAGGTTATAAATATATGTCGATTTTTACCAGCCGTTTCTTGAAATTTACCGGCTGCCGCTTCAAACTATAATAGTTTTATGGGTATCAAAATATACAATATTAGGAGTTTGAGCTTTGCCGCAGTTTCGAAAATCAGCGCAGCCCGTTAAGACAAACCAGCGCCTCTTGTCCTGTACCATAGCAGTTAATTTTCATCGTTGAAGGAACTGTAGCGGTTGGTAATCGGCAGCCGCCTGTCTTTCCCGAAGGCCTTTGGTGTAATTTTTACTCCCGGCGGCGATTGTCTCCTTTTGTATTCGTTGCGGTCAACCATACGGATAATCTGCCCAACCGCTTCGCGAGGCAGGCCGCTCTCGATAAGTTGCTGGGCGGATTTGTCTTCCTCGGTGTAGCCTTTGTGTATTTTATCAAGTAAATCATAATCCGGCAGCGTGTCGCTGTCTTTTTGGTCGAAACTTAGCTCGGCGCTCGGCGGGCGCTTTATTACATCGGCAGGGATGATTTGACGAGAGTTTATTTTATTTATATGTTCAGCCAGCTTATAAACAAGAGTTTTATAAACATCCTTTATTACGGCAAAGCCGCCCGCTGTGTCACCGTAAAGGGTAGCATAGCCCACAGCGGTTTCACTTTTATTGCCGCTTGTAAGCACAAGACAGCCGAGCTGATTGCTCAGCGACATCAGGATAGAGCCGCGAATTCTCGCCTGAAGATTCTCATAGGCAATTCCTTTACTGTCCCAGCCGGCAACCTGCTCCAAAGAACCGTTAAACCGCTCAAGTATCGGCTCGATTGGTATCGTTAAAAATTCAATACCCAGGTTCTCCGCCAGCTTACCGGCGTCAGCGATTGTCTCGGAACTGTTAAATTTTGAAGGCATGGTAATACCGATGACATTTTCAGACCCTAAAGCAGCCGCGGCAATAGCAGCCGTTACGGAAGAATCTATGCCCCCGCTAAGACCAAGCAGAACCTTGTTAAACCCGTTCTTCCGGGTGTAATCTCTTGTTCCGAGAACAAGGGCCTCATAAACTTCTTCAAGCTGGTCAGGTTCGCCCCTCTGTTTTGAGCCTGCTGGTTTGACCACGATTGTATTTTCATCAGTCAAATGAATATCGGCAATTAATAAATCTTCTTCGAATGCCTCCGCCTGGGCTATTATACTGCCCGTCGAATCGGCAAAAGAGCTTCGGCCGTCAAAAATCAATTCATCCTGACCGCCGACAAGATTGCAGTAGCAAATGGCACAGTTAAATTTTGTGGCGCATTTGTTGATTATATCCTGCCTTTTCTGGGTTTTGCCCATATAAAATGGTGAAGCAGATATATTGAGAACCATCTGGAATTGGCCGGCCTCTTTGAGGAAATCTGCCAGCCGTTCAATATCCCAGATATCGGCACAAATAGTAACAGCAACGTTAAGACCGGCCTGGCTGATTATCAGCGGCTGTGTGCCGGGCTGAAAGTATCTTCGTTCATCGAACACGCCATAATTGGGTAATAGGCTCTTGCGATAAATCGAACTTACCTGACCATTTTGAACAACAGCGGCCGAATTGTAACAGTTATTCTGATAACTCTCGGCAAAACCAACGATTATGGTTTTCTCAGGACACTCAGCAGCGAGTTTTTCGAGGGTCAGAGAACAATCCTTCAGGAAATGCTTTTTGTGCAGCAAATCCTCTGGGGGATAGCCGCAAAGGGCCAGTTCCGGAAAGACCAGCAGGTCAACGTCACCGGCAATCGCATCCGCGTAGATACTGCGCATCTTCTGGGCGTTGCCGGCTAAATCGCCTACTGTGGCATTAAACTGTCCTAAAGCTACACGCATTGCGAAAACCGCCTGCAAAGTTTTTGCTCTATTATGAGACCGGAGAGGGCGGGATTCGAACCCGCGGTGCCCTCAAAAGGGCACACCGGTTTTCGAAACCGGCTCCTTAAGCCACTCGGACACCTCTCCATTATTTGTATAACCTATACATTTATTAGGCCAAAATTGCAAGAATATTAAACTCAAAGTTGATACTGTAAAACATCTGGAAAATAAAACATATAGTCGGTAAGGACTGACTGATGATTTCAAAAGCCGAAAAAAAAAGTTGCTGCTAAATTAATATTTGGCTAAAAGTTGTTGAAACAACAGAGTCATCTGTTAAAATCCGGCGAATTAATTTCAGCAACTGATTTAGAGGTACGAAAATGTATATCATACCGGCAATAGACCTTTTGAAGGGCGAATGTGTCAGGCTTATCCAGGGGGAGTATCACCGCCAGATTACCTACCGGGATAACCCTGTCAACCAGGCAGGGGAGTTTATCTCAGAAGGAGCTGAATGGCTGCATATAGTGGATTTGGATGGCGCCAAAGTTGGAAGGCCGGTTAATACCGACTCGATAGCAGGCATAGCAGCCCTTGCAAAGCTCAAAATTGAAGTTGGCGGCGGCATCAGAGACGAAGCATCCATAAAACAACTGCTTGATATGGGTGTTGAGCGAGTGATAATCGGGACCAAGGCCGTAAACGATTTCGAGTGGTTCAGCGAAATGGCAAAAAAGTTTAGTGGCCAACTGGTACTTGGCCTTGACGCCAGAGGCTCTAAGGTATCCACTCACGGCTGGACAAAAGACCATCCGCAACCTTTAATCGAATTTGCAACCGAGGCGGCAAAACTGCCCCTGGCAGCTATAATATATACCGACATCAATAAGGATGGTATGATGTCAGGGCCTAATTTTGAAAGAACCAGGGCGGTTGTCGAGGCAGTAGAGATGGCTGTTATAGCTTCCGGCGGCGTAAGAGAAACAGATGATATCAAAAAACTAACCCAATTGGGCGTTGAGGGCGCAATAATTGGCAGGGCTTTATATGAAGGCATGCTCAAACTCTCCGAAGCAATAAAAGCCGCCCAGCAGTAATCATTGGGGTGGTCTGAAAGTACACATCTCTTCTAACCGATTTGCTTTGGACCTTTTCCGAGGGGGAAATCAAAGGTATTAACCAGGCAGACAGAATATACAAAGGTTGTTTGAAATCTTGTCAGTTTGCCGGATAAAATGTGCATTTGAGAAGAAGATACGATATAATATATGCCGATAAATATTATAATTTAGAGTTGAGCAGCCAAAGAAATATCCGTTAAGCTTGTCCTTTATTTGGCGCAGAATAGCAGCAGCCGGTAGAAATATAGACAGGTAACTGATGCTGAATTCGCCCCAGAAATTTTCGAGTCAAAATCCTGGTGGGCCAATCCGTAGTTTCGTCTTTTTTATTCTTTTCTATCTGTATCTCTGGCTTGAGGTGGACCTCCGCCTTATTTACCACAGCGGCGGTATGATTTCAAATTTCCCAGCTTTTTTCCGTGGTTGGGCATTTTTCCGGCAGTTTATGGCATATCCGGGCGGACCTGCCGAATATTTATCGGCTTTTCTATCGCAGTTTTTCTACTATTCCTGGGCTGGAGCTTTTGTTGTAACACTGCAGGCATGGCTCATGTTTATTTGTACAGGCTATTTTTTTAAGGCGATAAGTGCCACACGTCTATATTGGATTCGTTTTGTCCCGCCGATGCTTTTACTTATCACATATAATCAATACACGTACCACTTTGCCACTACAATGGCGTGGCTGATAGCGATGCTCTTTGTATGCCTGTACCTGTCTGCCAGAGGCTCAGGCACATTTTACGCTCAAAAAAATGTGACAGGTCTTTTTCGGCTGACTGTTTTTCTGGTTCTGTCTGTAACTCTGTATACGGTCATTGGTGCAGCGCAATTGCTCTTTGTGGTTCTCTGTGCAATTTACGAATTAGCTTCAGAACGCCGATGGCAAACCGCCATTCTGTATTTGTTATCAACTTTGGGTATTCCATACATTATAGGCGTTCTCGTATTCGATGTGAGTATTATTGATGCTTTTAGTAAGTTGACACCTTATTCCTGGGAAGTTATGTTCGAGAAAAGCACCAGGCGAATGGTAACGATGGTCTATATACTTTACCTGCTTGTTCCTTTAGTTTCATTGATGTTGGTATTTGGGCGGCCAATCGCTGGCCGTTCCAAATTTTCCTGGCTGAAAAAAGGAAATTTTTCTTGGTATTTTCGAAAAAACAAATTCAGGCATATCATTGAATCGCTGGCCCCGTTTGTAGTCGCAGGTGCTGCTGTTTTCTTCTCTTATAGTAATGAAATCAAAACCTATCATGAGGTTGATTACTATGTCTTTCATAAGATGTGGCCGCAAGCACTTGCGGCTGCTCGTCGTTATCCGACTAATAACTTTTATGTAATTCATTCAGCTAATCTGGCTTTGTATCATACCGGCCGACTGGGTTACGATATGTTCTCTTATCCACAACACCCTGATGCTTTGCTGCTGCTTCCTCAAGAGGGCACAACCGGGTACTGGCAGAGAGTTGATACCTATATCGACCTGGGTTTTATAAGCAGGGCTGAACACTCGCTGACGTCAATTCTGGATGAGTATGGAGAACGTCCTATGATTCTCAAGCGTCTTGCTTTGGTAAACATAATCAAGGGCAATATTAACGTCGCCCGGATTTACCTTGGGGCGCTTAACAAAACCCTGTTTGATGCTGACTGGGCTGCTGATTACCTGAATCGACTTGAGCAAACTGGCAATCCGGTCACAAACGATAGAATTCAATATTTGCGTCGCTCAATGACAGAAAAAGATTATCGCTCCCTTTTCTTTATAAATGAGCCGCTTTTGTTGGACCTGTTGGAGAAAAACAGGCAAAACCGAATGGCTTTTGAATACCTGATGGTTTGGTATCTGCTGAACGGACAGCTTGATAAGTTTGCACAAAATCTTGAGCGGCTGGACGATTTTGATTATTCCCAAATTCCCCGGCTGTATGAGGAGGCAATATTGTATATGCTTAATAGAGGCAAGGCAGTTAATTTACACGGCCACCGGATAACCGCAGAATCCCAGCGAAGATTTACAGACTTTCTTAATATCTACAACCGTCACGGCCGGAATGAAAATGCAGCCCTTAAAGAAATGAAGAAGAAATACGGAGATAGTTATTTATTCTATAGTCTTTATGGGTTTTCGGGAGCAGAGAAATGAAGAAGTGCTATCTATATTTATTCATTATATTGGTGGCGTTTTTGTTATCTGTTGGAACTCTTGGTTATATCCTATCGGACGATAAGGTTGTGATTGAACAATATAATTTTATCGACCGGCCTGCTCAGATTCGTCCTGATTATAGTGGTACTGTTATCCCCCCGAACATCGCGCCGTTGAACTTTATCATTCAGGAAGAAGGCGTACATTATTGTGTAAGAATATCTTCCAGGCAGGGCAAGCCAATCGAAGTTTTCAGCCGCTCACCTGAAATTATAATTCCTCAAAAATCATGGCGCAAACTTCTTAGTAGAAATACCGGAGCCGAGCTGTATTTCGACATTTTTATAAAAAGGGCAAACGGTCAATGGGACAGAACCGCTTCAATTAGCAATAAAATCGCCAATGAAAACATTGACCCCTTTCTCGTATACAGGAGGATGCATCCAACGCATTATCTATTAAATGGACCGGTAGGTATTTATCAGCGTAATTTGGAAAATTTTATAGAGTTGCCCATATTGACCAATAACTATTACCATCGCGGATGTCTTAACTGTCATGCGTTTTGCGGAAATCGTCCGGATAAAATGTTAATCGGTATCCGCAGTAAAAAATACGGTAATAGTGCACTGCTGGTCAACGATGGTGAGGTTAACAAAATTGGAACCAGGTTTACATATACCTCTTGGCATCCGAGCGGTCGTCTGGCTGCATACTCAATCAACAAGGTGGTTCAGTTTTTTCATACTTCCCGGAACCAGATTCGCGAGGCGGTTGATGAAGATTCTTTTCTTGCTTATTACCTTGTTGATGCCGGGGCCGTAAAGACCTCGCCGAAGATTTCCAGAAAGGAGTGTCTGGAGACTCATCCGGCGTGGTCGGCGGACGGCCGATACCTGTATTTTTGTGGCGCACCTATCTCGCAGCTGGATATAGACAAAACATCTGCTAACCGGTACAGCCAGGTTAAATACGACCTGATGCGGATAAGTTATGACATTGATAACGACAAGTGGGGCGAACTGGAAACAGTGCTTTCAGCCCGGGATACAGCGATGACAGCCCTTTTGCCGAGGGCCAGCTTCGACGGACGCTGGTTGTTGTTATGTATGTCTGATTTCGGATGCTTTCCCGCTTTCCAGCAAAGTAGTGATTTGTACCTGATTGACTTAAAAGCCGCTGAGACCAGCGGTAAATATAACTACCACAGATTAGAGATTAACAGCGACCAAAGTGAATCCTGGCATAGCTGGTCCAGTAACAGCCGCTGGATGGTTTTCAGCAGTAAGCGGCGGGACGGCGTCTTTACAAGGCTTTACCTCGCATATATTGATAAGGACGGTAATGTTTATAAGCCGATACTCCTGCCGCAGAAAGACCCTCTCTTTTATGATTCATGTCTGCAGGACTACAATACTCCCGAATTTGTCCTTGGGCCGATTAAAG
>CAZTKW010000156.1:0-7355 GCA_964614315.1 uncultured Pirellulales bacterium | reverse complement strand
CACAACGTCAGAGATTGCATGCTTTGGGTTAATATCCGGCTTATTTATTTTATTTATATTATGGTCTGTCATGATTTATATTATCCTAAATCGATCCGGCTAACATTAATTATACAGTCTGAATAAAACGAGAAAGACAGACTGATTCTTTCTGTTTAAGAAGTTCCCGTTGCTTTTTCAATTCCTGCTCAACCTCTTTTATTAAATAATTCCGCGTGTGCAAACAAGTTTCATGTTCTATCCTACTATATTAAAAAACTCTCTTAGACATTTTTTGATATCTTTTTTCCGATTTAAAGCTATAGATAGCTTTATGATTGGTAAGTATGCTTTATGTTTTTGAGAGACTTTTAAGGTCCCGACAAGCTCTTGTTTAAATCCGCGTACTTTAAAATATTTATTTTTTTCATCATAATCAAAGTATAGACAGTCTTTTAAGCGCCCAGTTAACTCTATTTGAGGAGTTGATATATAGAAACTCCAAAAGGGATTCAAAGTTCTGTTGCAGGCGTCGATAAACAGACTTGCCAGTTCAACCGCTTCTTCAACTTCGCTTCTTTCAGGACAATAATATTTATGTTCCATTTCATTTCTTTTCTTAAAAATCTTCCGAAGTATATTAGGTGCGGTGATACCAATATTCTGCAACAATTTTTGCTTATCAGGAAAACCTTTCTTTTTATAGGTGATGCCAAAGGTTAAAAGGACTTTATCGATTTGGCATTCAATTGCTCTTTTAGCATTCGACAAAGCATTGATATGAGCATGTTCATTGTCACTTGCTAAATCTTCTTCTGAGAAAACCAAAAAGTCCTCTGGGGTTAAAACGAAAGACTGCTCAAGGCTTGTGCCGTAATCTCGTTGAATTATTACGTCGGATATATCTAAGTTTACTTCGTGGATTAGTTGCTTAAGAGTCATATAATTAATTAAAATATTTTCCAATTATTCTCAACAGATTTAGCTTGGTTAGGATATATCGTAATAACATTTCTTATGCTAAAATGTGCTTCTGTTATATTTATTTAAATGAAGCTTTCAATCTTCTCCTTACAGTTTTTTACTTCAGCAGTATAACTGCTCGTATTCAGTTTTCATATCTTTAGTATCGTTGGTGTATTTCGCTCCCGGGTGTATCAGGCTTTT
Source organism: uncultured Pirellulales bacterium (assembly GCA_964614315.1). Classification (GTDB taxonomy): domain Bacteria; phylum Planctomycetota; class Phycisphaerae; order Sedimentisphaerales; family Anaerobacaceae; genus CAZTKW01. The sequence goes on along the minus strand of CAZTKW010000156.1, from coordinate 6,209 downwards.
AGGCATAGTAAAATAACAGAAAGGAAGGGAAAAGGCAAGTGTAAAAGGAGTAAAAAGTCTGGTAAAGGAATTAACCTTAAAACGGCAGTGACGATGGCAAAGGTGAATATCTAAACAATTTTTAGATCCGGCCGTATTAAATTATAGCTGTCAGCAGAGAGAATATTGATTCTGCGTAAGTATTCTTTAGCCAAGTTCTTTGATAACAAGGGTTTAGACTAATATAAGTGTAGTTGACAAAGCCGGAATCTATGTATATTGACTGCGGCTATCCGGCTGGTGCGGAAATATCTTGAATTTGGCACCCGGTATATGGTACAATAAGTGTATATAGTTTCTGAGTATGTTGACTTCAATTGGTCATAAAATATGCTTCACATTTGTAGTAGAAGGAGGAAGGAATGAAAAGTCACGTTATTTTCACATTAGTTAGTGTTGTAACCCTTTTTACGGTATTACCGGCTGGTGCGGATGTCGCCGACATTGGTTTAATGTTCGACCCTAACGGCGGTTGGGAGTCAATTGGTTTATCCGGCGGGGGGGGCATATTCAAGCCGTCGGTTAGCCCCATCGATTCTGATTTAAGAATGATAAAGTGCGATATGAGCGGCGATTATATTTCGCACAATGCCGGCTACAACTGGGCGATGATTCGCCACTCCGAGTTACGCGGTACGAGCATACCGGCTGCTTTTCATCCATTAAAAATCAATACTATTTATTCGGGCATCGGCGGTACAGTGCGCGTAAGCCACGACAGGGGAAGAACCTGGGAGCAAATCGCCAATATCGGTTCAACTTTGCAAACGCAGATTGCCATCGACCCGGAAGACCCGAACTTTATGTTAGTCGGCGCCGGGGATGCCGTCTGGAGGAGCAACGATGCAGGTTATAACTGGACACAGGTCAGCGGGCCTAACGGAGAAGTTATCGCTATCCATCTGGATATGACCAGCTCTGTCTCAAGCCGTGTCTGTTACGCAGGCACCGAAAACGGCGTCTGGAGAAGCGACGACAGGGGGCTCAACTGGGCTGACAAGTCAGGGGGACTGCCATGGAACGACGTTCAGGGCTTTGCCGGCGGCTCGAATGCCGGCACTATGACCGTTATCCTTTATTGCGCTATATTAAGCCAGAACATCAGCGGCTTCCAGGGTGGAGTCTATAAATCGACCGATAAGGGGGAAACGTGGGTATCGGCTATGGGAAATGGAATAAATAAAGATACAGTTGCCTATGACTCCTATGCAATGGGTAACATCGCGCAGTATTACCATACCTTAACAACAAATGTTGACCCGCAAATTGTCTATACATACAACAGCAGCACGGGCTTTTGGCCTCCACATCACCCCACCGTATATCGCAGTACCGATGCCGGGGCCAACTGGACGGCCATCTTCTACCAGGACCCGCGTTTCACAGGGCAATACAACGTCGAATACAATTATCACACTGCTTACCTTGGACAGGCCTGGCAGAGCGTTCCCAACAGCGCAACCATAGGCCCCACGGACCCTAACATCCTGATGCATACCGACAACGAGATGTGCTACATAACAAATAACGGCGGGGTGTCCTGGTTTAACGGCCAGACACGCCCGGTACCGGGTTCGCCTACTCCACCGACAGATTTTCTAAATACCGGGCTGGTCGTAACCTCCTCATGGCATTACTACATCGACCCGTTCCAGTCAAACCGCCATTATATCTGCTACACGGATATCGGGTTTGCCCGTTCGCTCGATGCCGGCCAGACATGGAAATGGGGGGCGACCACCATTCCATGGTCGAACACCACTTACGAGCTGGCATTTGACCCGGATACAGCCGGAAAAATCTGGGGTGCGTTTTCCGAGGCTCACGATATTCCCAATGCAAATGTCATATTGGGCGGGCACAACACAAACAGGCCCGGCGGGGTAGGAGTAAGTTATAATTACGGTGCAACCTGGACAAAGCGCACAACCGGTATTATGGATGGGCCGGTCTGCTCGGTTATAGTTGACCCGACTTCTCCTGCAGGCAACCGGACGCTTTATGCCGCTACTTTCAACGACGGCCTTTACAAGTCAACCAACGATGGTGCAAGCTGGGTCAGAAAGAACAGCGGACTTGGCTCATTCGCCAACAAGCGGACATATCGAGTCCGGCGCCACAATGACGGCACACTCTTTTGTGTTGTTACCGCAAAGTATGACGGCTCATACGACACAACCGGCGTAGGATTGTATAAATCAACTGATGCGGCTGAAAGCTGGACACGAATAAATGACTTCCTGCTGTGGCCGAAGGATTTCGTGGTTGACCCCGAAGACAGCGACATCATTTACATCGGTGCGGCAAACGCCGGTAATACCCAGGGCGGGCTTTGGAGAACGCGAAACGGCGGCACAAGCTGGACTAAAATCGCAGATATGGGCACATATCACTTTGGCGCCTACCTCCATCCTTCGCGCCCGGGCTATGTCTATGCAACTATGGGTGACTGGGGTGCGCCGGAGGACGCATCGATGTGGCTCAGCAAGGATTACGGCACCACCTGGGAGCCATTCCTGAAACTGCCGTTCTCAAGAATCCAGCGGGTTTACTTCGACCCTGCCGATAATGACACAATTTACGTAACGACTTTCGGCGGAAGCGTCTTCAAAGGCCGCCACAAACCACACGTCGAAGATTACTACGATTACCTTGACATCCTTACATCCAAATGGCTCATGCAGGACTGCGACGGCTCGAACAACTGTGACGGAGCGGACCTCAATTTTAATTTAAAGGTTGACTTTCCTGATTTTTCTGTTCTGGCCGACCACTGGCTTGAAAATCAACAGGAGTCTGATTATTGGCACCTCGAAGGTTTTGAGTTTTATACCGGCACTACTGCAGGAGATAATCCTCTCAGGGACACATGGGACCCCACGGGTGCTACCGAAACGTACTATTCTCTTTCGACAGGTGTTGCGCACACCGGAGACAAGTCGCTGGTCATTTCGTATTATAACGCCGATCCGCCGTATTTCTGCGGCGTTAGCCGAACCTCTGCACCCGAAGACTGGACTATCGGCGACACTGCCGAAAGTTTGTCCCTTTGGTATAAAGGAAGTGCCAGTATTGACGAGATGTATGTAAGGCTCACAGATAGTGACGATGATATAGCTATAGTCAGATACAGCGATGCATGGGATACCGGCGACCTGCAGCTTGAGCTGTGGCAGCAGTGGAATATTGCTCTGCAACTCTTCGTCGACGATAATCCATCCTTTGATATGGATGCCGTCAAGACAATTGAGCTTGGTGTTGGCGAGCCTGTCTCCCCTGACCCAGTCCCTGGCATCGGGGCGGTTTACTTTGACGATATTCGCCTTTATCGTCAATGATATTTTGAACCGCCTAAAACAGTAAGCTGATTTAGACGACAGTACCTTGTAACGGCGGATTTAATTCCGGGTCTGTTCGCTTTGAATAGACTTGAAAGATTTAAATATAAAACCGCCGAGGATAACCGCCATTGTCCCCATAACTATCAACAGCAAAACCTTATGCTTTTCCGTCCAGGCAAGTGGCTTAGCTTCAGCCTGTCCAAACAGCGGATTATCGCTGATATTACCCAGTATAGCAGTTCCTGCATTGACCTCCAACGGCTTACTTAGTCTGCGAGCAAGGTCATATTGTGGTTTCTTCGAATCTTCTGCTCCGACATAAAGTATCGGCTCACTGCTGCCGTCGCTTTCGAACACTATCCTGTGCGCTATCATTTTCGCCGATACCGAACTTATTATAACAGGCTTATCATCGTAATTCTTAATAGTAATTTTTAGATACCGGTAAACGTGTCCCCCCGGCGGTATATGCAAAACCAGCTTTTCAAATTTTTTACCATTTTCTGTGATATATCTGTAAATCGTGTTGCTGAGGATTCCTTTCCATCTCACCTCGATGTCCTTGAACCGCTGCCTGTTATCTTCACTGTAAACTTCAACCTTACGCGTAGCTGAATCTCTACCTTCGACCGTAACGTACCTGTAGAACGATTCGTCGAATATATCCGCTTTTATTTCGGTTATCGGCAGATTAAGGTAGCCGGTGTCGTACACATAAACGCTCGAATTTATTTTTTCTTCATGGTGTTCCATCTCAGCCAATTCTATGACTTGTCGTTCTACAGGACTTTTTTCTGTCTTTAAGGCTTCCACTTCGTTTATAACTGGGCTTTCCTTTTCTGTTGCCATCGGCTCGACGCTAATCCGCAGATAGCGGTAATCATTCGCCGGCAAATCAATACTGTTGAATCGACGGTCCCTTTCATCACCAATCGCAAAAACGTATGCCTGTTCGACTAACGTAAAGAACTCGACATTATCATTGGACCCTTCTACTTTCACAGCTCGACGAAAATTGTTGCCGCCTGTTTTAACTTCAATGGAAGTCTTTACCGTTTGTTTGCCGAAATCCAGCGTCACCAATGCTGACAGGTTCTCACCGGTTGAGCGGTTTATTATTGAAGGCGTATACCTTATTGTTTTCGTAACGTCTTTTGGCCTGGCCAGCACGTATGGAATCTGTTCGCCGTCTTCCCCGACAAGCCTGATATCACCCAAATCTCCCCTGGCAACATTATAAATCTCATCTGTGAGTACGAATTTATGATATCCGACGAAATATCCCTGAAACCTGACATCGAAGAATCCCTTCTTTTTCGAAAACTGATAAAGGTAGGATGTCCCAACTAAGGTAACTCCCGTTGCCAGAAACGCTGCAATCCGATACACACTCTTGACCGTACTGGTATCCAGGATGAACACCTTGGCTAATAGAAGCGCGAATAATCCGAGAGCAATATATCGCAAAACTCCGACTTTTCGCCAAAAGCCGATTATCATCAGCGCAGCCCCGTACACCGCCCACATCACTGATATATACATATTCGCCAGGAATCGCCAGTTTGCTATCTTTTCCGCGTATCGATTTTGACAGTACCAATACAGGTATATTTCCTCTGTTAGCAGGACCCACAGTACGAATATGCCTGCCAGAGCGAACAGTATTGAGAAGGTGGAATTGTATTCTTCTTGTTCTACTGTGCGCCGCCGCAGCCTCGCCGCAATAAACAATCCTGCAACAAACACAAGGGCCAAAATAAAGTCTATGTTCGCAAAAATTACAAAACTGCTTCCGTAAACTTCTGTAAATGCAGCCATTGTGAAAATCGACCCTGCCGCTGCTGAAATTGTTGCCAGAACCTTAAGTATTATTCCCTGCGGACAGGCGGGTCGGACAATGAGCAGCAGTTCAAACACTGTAAATATTATCATCATTCCCCTGATAAAGTATTTATCGCCGACGGCATCTACCGCTAAGTTATAATCGCAGTGCCACCACCATTCCATCATTACCGCCGCCATCAGCAAAAGCACTGTAGCGCCATAAAGAATCTGTGCAATAAGCCTGCGCAGGTTTTCTTTTAATTCAGAATTCCTTCTGTATATGATATGGCATACCAGCAGCGCACCTGCAACAAATACCCACGTCCCGAATGCAGGATTCAAAGCCAGCCGAAAAGCTCCTGTGTGCATTGGCAGCCGATGCAGCAGTTGACCTATACTCAGCAAAACAGCCGCAGCACCCCCTATTTGTGTCCAGATACTGCGATACCGCAGTCCAATCACCACCAGTATTACACCTTCTACCCCCCAAGCCATTGCCACCGCATACATTTTAAGGTATAGTGGCACAGCAATTGTCAGGAAAAATAGTCCAATCGCCAGCAGACCAAGCCGCAGATTTACATCTTTGGGACATCGCCTTATCACCACACTCATCATAACCAGATGAGCGGTACATAACCCAATAGCACAAAAAGCAAGTTCTGTCCGGTACGTTGCAAATAGAATATTCCACAGGTAATAAAACACCACCGCTGCATTTAATAATATCAGCAGAACATCTTCTTCCCGGGCTTTGACTTTTTTTACCAGTTCATAAAGTATCGGCAATACAAGATAAACCGCAAAGAATATCCCAAGCCACACCAGCGCAACCGCCATTTGTTCCGGTATCCCTTCGCTGGCTCTCATCGCAGGCCTGAAAAACTTCTCGAACCAACCAGTGTACAAAGCAAAAGTTCCAAAAAACGCAAGTAAATTCACCGCTCGCCATTTCCGGTAATAAGCGCATAATATCCTGCCTCTGTCATTACATACATTTTTTTA
>CAZTKW010000155.1:0-7372 GCA_964614315.1 uncultured Pirellulales bacterium | reverse complement strand
ACAAAAACACAACTTTACACACAAAAATACATCTTTTTGGTCAAATTATTCTCCCCTTTTACGCTTTTTAGCCCTTTTGAGAGCGATTTTTCGCCAACCACCCCCATTTTTAGCTCAAAAAGAAGCCTTCACAAAGCCCCTGAGTTTCAGGAGTTTTTTACTTGATTTTTCCCCCACAAATAGTTAAACTGTTCTCATTAGGTTAGGAGGATAGGTGCTTTTTAGCCTCTTACCGGGCCTTTTCGCTGAAAAAGACTATCCAGACATTGAAAATGCGCCGTGAAAAGTGTACCTTACGAGCGTCTCTGAGGCAAAAAAGTGTATAAAAAAACGGATTTTTACTCAAAAAACAATGGTTTATGGAGGAGAATCAAAATACTAAGTCCTTCACGACACGCAACTTATGACCGAACTACCCGGATTTCAAAACCAGCCGCTCCCAGACGACGTTTTTCGACGTTATCTCTCGCTTTTATTATCAGCTGCTTCTATTTTGTACTACTGGCCCAACCAGCCCTAGCCCAACCACCATCATTGACGGCTGCCCCCACCAACCCAAAATTCATCACTTGGCAGCAAAAAACCCTAACACTTGATGCTGCAACAACATATGATGACCAGGGTCACGCTCTCGGCCACATCCCATCGCCCATTGACCGCTCTCATCTCCAGCTTCAGGCTGCGACAACACAACTGTCCATCGACACACTGCCCCTTAGTTTTGACCTCAGAACAGAGGGAAGTGTCACCTCGGTTAAGAACCAGGCAAGTTGCGGAAGTTGTTGGACCTTCGCCACTTACGGCTCACTTGAGAGCTGGCTCCTGAAAAATGAGGCTCAAACATGGGATTTTTCTGAAAATCACTTAAAGAACTACCACGGCTTTGACTTCGCTCCCTGCGATGGTGGAAATACAAATATGAGCGCCGCTTACCTGGCCCGCTGGTCTGGGCCGGTTAACGAGGCCGACGACCCGTATCACGATTGGGACGACCGTCCTTCTCCGGGAGGGCCCTGTCAAAAATACCTCAAAAGTGCCTTGTGGTTTTTCACCGAAACCGACATCAAGAACTCTCTTATGACCTATGGCGCAATGTATGTGAGCATGTTATATCAGTCTGCCTCTTACAACTCTCTTGAGTACACCTATTACTACAACGGAACCGATGATACAAATCACGGCGTAACCTTAATCGGCTGGGACGATAACAAAACCGTCTCAGGTGCTCCCGGAAACGGTGCCTGGCTCATCAAGAACAGCTGGGGACCCACATGGGGCGACCAGGGCTATTTCTGGCTCTCTTATTACGACACTATGGCCGCTCAGGAAGCCGTGGCTTTTTGTAACGCTGTCCCAACTTCCTCGTACCTTAACAACTATCAATACGACCCATTGGGATGGACAGGCTCGGTGGGTTATGGTTCTTCCTCGGCCTGGGCCGCAAACATTTTCACACCAACTGTAAACGAAAAACTCGAAGCCGTTGCTTTATATGCTGTCGACAACAATGTCTCTTACGAAATCTACATCTACGACCAATTCAATGGCAGCTCATTTTCCTCTCTTCTGGGCTCTACTTCCGGCACGCTTATCAATTCAGGCTACCACACCATTTCGCTCCCTTCCGTTATTGACCTGACCAGCGGTGATGATTTTTCTGTCGTCGTAAAGTTCACAACGACAGGATTCACTTACCCAATTCCGATTGAGGATTACTATCCCGGCTACTCTTCAGCGGCCACCGCCGATCCCGGACAAAGTTACATAAGCTCCACTGGAACAACATTCACAGATATTACGAACAGTAGCGGTTTTGAGAACGCAAACGTATGTATCAAGGCCCTCACAACCACGCCGCAAATGACACCTCCGCTCATTACATCGACGCCGGTTACCATTGCCGTCGTAAATGAGCTTTACACGTATGACGTGGATGCCTCCGGTTATCCGCAGCCTACATACGAGTTGGTAACATATCCCTCCGGAATGACAATCAATACTGACACCGGATTAATTGAGTGGACTCCTGTCGCTGCGGGCGACTTCTACGTTGATGTCAAAGCCGCCAATGGTCAGTTGCCTGACGCCAACCAGGCTTTTATCACCTCCGTCTTCGAGACTCCGCCTTATATCGACGATGCGGCCTATGCAGATATACCTGTTCAGGGCTCAGTGTCCGGTGATTATACCGACACTCAGTCCCCTGACGACGGCTACGAAGCTGTAACCGAAGTCAGGGAAGGCAATCCCGGTCAGGGTTACAGTTCGCTTCAACACAAGTGGATGATAGATGTAACTGGCGGGGATACTGTAACCTTTTACGTCGAAGCCCACCAGACCCCCAGCAGCGATAATGATAACTTTGTTTTTGCTTACTCAACGGATGATTCAACCTACACGGATATGCTCACAGTTACCAAAACCAGCGATGACGACACCTCTCAAAGCTATGACCTGCCCCCTTCGCTCAGTGGTACGGTATATATTCGTGTGGAAGATACCGACAGCGGAAAGCGTAATCAGGACATGGATACTCTTTACGTTGACCACATGTACATACGCTCCACAAGCAGCGGCCCTGTAACCTACACACTTACCGTTAATATCGTCGGTAACGGCTCTGTCACCACTGAGCCGGACCAGGCCGGATACACCGATGGTACGGTCGTTACACTGACAGCCAATGCCGATTTAGGATGGTCTTTCGACTCCTGGAACGACGACCTGACCGGAAGTACCAATCCCGACACCATCACAATGGATAGCGACAAGCTCGTCACCGCCAACTTCACTCAAAACCAGTACACAATTACAGCCTCGACAGATGCCAACGGTACGATTGACCCTAACGGTATCATCATTAAAACTTATGGACAGGACCAGCTCTTTACAGCTACGCCCAATATCGGCTATGCGGTGGATACCTGGTATCTTGATGGCAATAGTGTGCAGGTTGATGCTGATACATATTTGCTGACCGGCATTACCGCCGACCATACAGTTCACCTGACATTCACCCCGATGCCGTCGGATAATTTCAATGACAACAGGCGAAGTGCAGCATGGCGGCTGTATGTGGAAAATCATCATAGCGCCTGGCTGGTTGAAGATGTTAATCGGCTGAACATCAGGGCTATTGGCGATGTTAATAATCTCTTCGCTCAGTATGTAGCTAACGGCTGGAGTTTCGATGTCAACGAAGACTTCAAAATCGAAATCGATTTCCATTATATACCACTCAGTGACAGCAACGGCTGGGTTGGTATAACTATGGAAAATGATTACAACAATTATATCTCAATCTCTGCCGGCTCCGACAGCAATCTACCTTACTTCTACTGTGAAACACTAATCGACGGTAACTTGATATTTGAACAAACTTCCAGAGATACAAATGATGGGACACTCTACATATCCTATGATGCCGACACCGACGAGTTGTACCTTAGTTCCACCGGCTATGGTTCCGTAAATAGCTGGCATACTGTATCCAGCACCCTGCAGGCTCAGTGGGCTTCTGAACCTCTCAGCGTAGCTATAGGCGGATACTCTGATGCTATTACTTTTGACCCGGGCGATGTATATCTTGACAACTTCGAGCCTACCGGGGCAATTATTCTTGGCTGGCCGCCTGTAACAGACCTAAACGGTGACGGCTACATCGACTGGGATGATGTTGCAATAATGACTGGGCTCTGGCTTAATACCGGCCAGGGTATCCAAAGCGATATCAACAGTGACGAGATTATAAACTTCCTGGACTTTGCTGAATTTGCCCCATCATGGTAACTTCGATAGAAGACTTAGAATGTCTTGAAATCAGTCGGTTAATTCCTTCAACCGGTTAACTCTCTCAAGAGCTTCGACAAATTGCACTTGTGCTTTATCGAGATAGGTCATTATCTCATCGACATAACCGTCTGCAGAAGCCGACCAGACACGATTGAAATAACGTTCTCCGGATGCAAAGTGGCTCATTACATCGGCATAAGTTTGCAATCCATGAACTTGTGCAAGGCTCTCTCGGGCTTCTACAAACGTCGTTATGTCACCCCCGAAAAGTTCGTCAATGCGGTGACGCATATCATAGGCGTTTATAGATTCTTTTTCTGCGTTGAGCCGGGTTATATTTTCAACAATATGAGCTAAGCTCGTTTTTATATCCTGTAAATTCATAGCAAGTTTTTTTTCTGAACGGCTGTCTTTGTGTGTGTGCCACCGAACTATAATTACCCCAACTATCCCCAGCACAAGAGCACCAATAAAGTAGCTCCATTGTACTTCAGATTCATCGAATACAGCCGCCAATGCCCCCGCCAAAAATCCGAAAGTTATTATTATATACCCAGCCTTTTTCATAAGAAATTTCCTTCTATGTCCCTAATCCTCCGGCACAAACATAATACAATGCAAAACCAACTCCGACCAGGGCTTCTCCCACAATCAAACCAGCCGCAATAGGAATGCCCACTTCCTCACTGAAACGCTTGCCCTTTTTCCAGTCGACCAGAAGCCGAAGCAATGTCCCGATGCTGTAAGTCAGCACGATATTAAATGGCAGATAAAAACCGAGTCCAACCAGGATACCTAATCCTCCTATACCGCTCGTACTCAATAAAGCTCCAAGACCAGCCCCGGCAATGTACTTCTGCAAAGGAACATCACCGCCTAAAATACCTTTAATCATACTGGCCAGTGCCTGCCCTTGTGGCGCCGGAAGCCGCTCGCTGCCTAATCCATAAGCCTTGTGCAGAATAAAAATCATCGCCATAACCAAAACCGGACCAAGCCACGTACCGAGAAACTGGCCGTATCCCTGCATTCTCGGTGAAGCCCCGACCATGTAGCCTGTTTTCATATCCTGCATCAGGTCTGTCGCCTGTGCCATTGCAACGCAGGCCGCAGCTCCAACCATCACCGACGAGATTATGGCGGCTTTGTCACCAAGACCGCTGGCAATAACCACAAGCACGGTCACGGCAATAAGTGTCATACCGCTCAATGGAGACCAGTTTGTTCGCCCGATACATTCTGAAAGGATGACACCAGCCACCCACACCCAAATAGTCCCAAAGACAGCCATCAGGCCGCCTCGAATCAGGTTCATTTCTTTTACCGACATAAGCGCAATGATAAAAAGCAAAATCGTGGCGCCGGCGATTCCGATGTACAGCAGACGAATCGGCATTTCATCTTTTGAATGCTCTGTTTTTGATTGAGCAGCTTTTTGCATGCTGCCAACTGCACTTAAAATAAGAGGCAAAGCCAACACTATCCCCGTTAAAGCACCACCGACAAGCATCCCGATACCGACCGGCCTGAACAAACTTACACGAAGGTATTCCGGCATACTAATTTCAAGTGTTTCCAAAGTCTCACGGGCAGGAAGGATATTCATCAGCTTCAGCAGCGGGGCTAAAATCCAGTAGCAGGCAAAACCACCTATGATAAAGCAAAAGCCGCCTTTACCGGCAATAAATGCAACGCCTATCGTCATCAATGATATGTACCACACGCCGTTCATATAATCAGGCATACCAATCAACGCTCCCAGGTTCCAGTTCTCAAAGCCGCTTACCTGGCTTGAGAAGTGAACGATTCCGCTTATTGCTATTCCGGAAAGCAGCAGAAAGGCTTTATGAACACCGGCCCCGGGGGATTTCAGAATCGTGGCGACTGCAACACCGCCCGGATATGTCAGTCTTTCATAGTCTATCATTTGTTTACGAAGTGGAATAATAAAAGCAATTCCCAAAATACCGCCGGCAATGCATGCAAATATCATCAAAACAGCATTGAAATCTGTTTGCCCCAGAATGAATAAAGCCGGCACTGTAAACATCATACCGGCCGATGCGCTGTTAACCGCGCTTGCTATCGTTTGATTAATATTGTTTTCAACAATACTGCTTCGATGTAAGATGCCCCGCAAAATACCGAATCCCAGGATTGCGGCCAGTTCCGACCCTTCAATGGAAAATCCAAGAATCAAGCAAGCATACCCAATGCTGATAGTAATAAGAGCCCCTAATACGTATCCAACTAAAACCGCAGTAGGGGTTAATTCCGGATAATACCCTGTACGGATTATTCTTTTGCTGTCGCGGTCACTATTTGCCACTTGGCTGCCTTTTTTTCAATATCTTCTCAATCTCGTCCATCGTCCGATTCATTGCTGCGATAGTCTTGTTGAATGGTTCTGCGGTAGTCATATCCACACCGGCCTTTTTCAAAAGATTAATCGGATAATCAGACCCGCCTGATGATATAAATTCGATATATTTTTTGACCGCCCCTTTTTCCTTGTTCAATACCCTTTCAACTAAAGCCGTCGAAGCGGTAAACGAGGTGGCATATTGATAAACATAGAAGTTATAATAAAAATGTGGAACATACGCCCATTCGACCGTGTATGCTTCGTCAATATAGCAAACTCCTTTATCGTGGCCGTAATATCTTTTAAGTATATCACCGTATAACTTATTAAATACATCACCCGTCATCGGCTCTCCCTTTTCTGCATTTTCATGTATAAGCAGTTCAAATTCGGCAAATTGGGTCTGCCTGAAAACTGTTTGTCTTGCTCCCTCTAAATAATCCATTAACAGGGACAATCTCGTACCATCATCTTTAATCTCTGATAACGTCTTATTAATCAGAAGGGCCTCGTTGAAGGTTGAAGCAACCTCTGCAACAAAAATCGAATAATCCGCCGTTGGATACGGCTGATTCTCGTTCGAGTAATAACTGTGCATCGTGTGCCCCAACTCATGAGCTAACGTGCTTACATCATCATATCTACCGTTGTAATTAAGCAGAATATACGGATGAACATCGTATGCACTGCCGTTGGAATATGCACCCGACCGCTTGCCTGTTGTCGGGTAAATATCTATCCATCGCTTTTCAAAAGCCTGTTTGACAACCTCCACATAATCTTTTCCCAATGGTTTTGCAGAATCAAGTACAAGCTCTTTTGCCTCTTCAAAAGTATATTCCAAATCAATACCCTTCACCGCAGGTGCATAAAGGTCTGAGTATTTCAATTTATCTACACCAAGCATTCGCTTTTTCAAATTCAGATAACGGTGAAATGTGTCAAGGTTCTTATTAACATTTTCAATAAGACTGGAATACACCTCTGTCGGAATATTATAATTATCCAGCGCACTTTCCAGCGAGGACTTGTAACGGCGGGTACGCGCATAAAACATATCTCTCTTCAGGTTCGAATAGAGCTGTACTCCGAATGTTCGCTTAAAATCGTTGAAGGTTTTCCAGAACGCCTGAAAAACTTTCTCCCTGTCCTCATGGTTCGGTAAAGCTCGGTAACGCGCATAGCCGGCCTTATTCAACCTGGCAATAGTACCAT
>CAZTKW010000154.1:0-7400 GCA_964614315.1 uncultured Pirellulales bacterium | reverse complement strand
GAGGCTTCAACACTCGGGACATCTTTTAGAAATCGTTCTATGTCAAGGCCAACTTTTTCAATAACTTCCAGCGTGGGCCCTTTGATTTTCACACCCATCGGCGCTCGCATACCTGTTTGCAGCATCACTAATCGTGTTTCAATGGGCTGTAACTTAGGGGTGCCGGTTGTGCCGGGGATTTGTCCTGCTTTTACAATTTCATTCCAGATGTCATCAGGGGTTTTGATATGCTCTCGCCATTGCCTGAAAGGCCTGCCTCGTTTATCCGGTATTAGTCTGCCGTTTTCGTCACGAACAAATTCCTTTTTCCTTTTGTTATATTTGAACCGTTCTCTTCGGCCGTCCTTGTCCAATATGTATTCGGGTTTGTAATTAATCACAGTTTCGACCATAGAAATCGGGGCAGGATCAAGCGGTGTTTCAGCCCTCCCAATCTTGCCGACCACCGATTCGACCTCCGGTATCGACCGAAAAGCCATATCCTGTTTGCTCAACACATCCAGTGCCTCAGCGATGGAGGCGTGCGGCATAGTCGTCGGCATATACAAGAACGCTCCTTCATCCAAAGAGGGCATAAATTCCCTGCCAAGGCCGGACCATATAAAAATGCCCAGAATTATCACCGCTGCAGGCAGCAGTAAAAATGTACGCTTATGTTCAAGGCACCAGCCCAGGATTCGAGGATAAAACTTCTGGAAGATCTTGAAGAACCAAAGCAGTCCGCCTATGAGGGCAGCGACAAAAAGAAGATTTTTTATCATCCCTTTGCCGGCACCTAACGGCAGCCAGTGACTGGTTAGTATTATGCCGACAAAAACAACAGCTATAATATTGGCGGTTAAGGCGACAGAGGTTTTCGGCTCGGTGCCGGCTCGCTGTCTGAGCAGATGGTAGAAGCCAATTCCACAAACAAAGGCCCCGACCCACCATGAAAGCTTGACGACAGTCCAAATACCTAAGAGGATTAATGCAGCCGACAGGGCATAGCGAGTTGTTTTTTTGACGGCACCTTTCCTTGTAAAAAGAATGTGTGCAGCCGGCGGTATTATCGTAATCGCAACTATAACCGAGGCTATCAGGGCAAATGTCTTTGTGAATGCCAAAGGCCTAAAGAGCTTGCCTTCGGCGCCGGTCATCGTAAACACGGGCAGGAAACTAATTACAGTTGTCAAAACAGCTGTCACAACGGCGCTTCCCACCTCGCTGGCTGCCCGGTAAACGACCTCAAGTTTATTATCTTCGGGGGCGGCTTCATCAAGATGCTTTAATATATTCTCACAAATAATTATACCCATATCCACCATCGTGCCTATGGCGATGGCAATTCCGGAAAGCGCCACGATATTGGCGTCGACACCGAAGACCTTCATAGCGATAAAGCACATCAACACCGCCAGGGGCAGCAAGGCACTGATAAGCATCGAGCTTCTAAGATGCAGAACCAGCACAATAACAACAATGATGGTAACAAGTATCTCTTCTGTGAGAGCAGTCTCCAGGGTTCCAAGGGTTTCGTAAATCAGGCCTGTGCGGTCATAAAATGGTACAATGGTGACCTGTGAGATGGTTCCATCCGGCAGTGTTTTTTTGTGCAGTCCCGGAGCAATTTCCTCTATCTTTTTTTTGACATTCTTGATGGCTTCAAGAGGATTGTAACCATATCTTACAACAGCAACACCGCCGACGGCTTCGGCTCCGCCTTTATCAAGGGCGCCTCGTCTCAGGGCCGGCCCAAAGGAAACCCTGGCGATATCCCTGACGTAGATGGGAACATTTTCGTTTGTTTTTACGACGGTGTTTTCGATATCTGAAAGATTTTCAACGAAGCCAAGTCCGCGAATTACATATTCAACCCTGTTAATTTCAACGGTTCTTGCGCCGACGTCAACATTTGACGTCCTGACGGCATTAAATACATCACTGAGTTTTACGCCATTTGCCCGCAAAGCGTCCGGGTCGACATCAATTTGATACTCCTTAACAAACCCCCCTATCGATGCAACCTCGCTTATGCCTTTCGCCGAAAGCAGCGCATAGCGTACGTACCAGTCCTGAATAGTGCGCAGCTCATCAAGGTCCCAACCGCCTGTTGGATTTCCAGCAGCGTCACGGCCTTCGAGGGTATACCAGAAAATCTGGCCCAGGGCAGTGGCATCGGGGCCCAATGTCGGCTGAACACCTTCAGGAAGTAAGCCGGAGGGAAGTGAATTGAGCTTTTCAAGGACACGACTTCGGGACCAGTAGAATTCTATGTCGTCATCGAAAATTATGTAAACCGACGAAAAACCAAAGAAGGAATAACTTCGGATTGTCTTTACACCCGGAACACCAAGTAGCGACACTGTTAATGGATATGTTATCTGGTCATCGACATCCTGGGGAGAACGTCCCATCCATTCGGTAAAAACGATTTGCTGATTTTCGCCAATGTCAGGGATAGCGTCAACTGCAACCGGATCTCTGGGAAGCATCCCTAACTGCCAGTCAAATGGAGCAACCAAAAGACCCCAAACGACGACCATTATCACCAAAAGAGCCACCACAAGCTTGTTCTCAAGACAAAAACGTATTAGCTTGTCTATTGGTGATTGTTTATGGCTGACCTGTTCATCCATTCAGTTACTCTTAAGCAAAAACCTATAAGTTTATTGAGCAAACCTGTAGATTGGCTATCAAAGTTGTTTCAGTATTCATCCATTAACTGTTTTTTCAGTCGTTATTCTTTGAACTGAGGCAATTTGGCCAGATACTTTTCGGGTTCTTTTTCAAATTTTTCCTTACAACCTGCACAGCAGAAATAGACTTTTTTGCCTTTATACTCAGTGAACATACTCGTGTTGATGGCGCCGCCCATTACCGGACAAGTTGTCTGCTGGATTGCAGCTGAGACCACTTCTTCGGTTTCCGGCTGAGCAGCGGGTTCCGATTTCTTCTTACAACCGATTAATGCTACCAGCCCAATCAGCAATACCCCTGCTAAAATTAAAACTATCCCAAATTGTGTTCTTCTGCTTTTCATTTTCCTGCCCTTTCAAAAATATATTTTAAGTTTCGATTTAATGGTTATGACCCTGATGGCCCGGGGGCGCTTTTTGACTTTCCGGGTTCATCATACTTGGTTTTGCCTGGATTTGCATAGCAGAGTCAATCTTGAAGTTGCCGTTAGTTACAACGATTTCGCCTTCCTGCAGGCCGGATTCTACGATGTAATAGTCACCGGCCCTGGGCCCGAGCACTACTTCTCTTCCATCGTAAGTTGGTTTTTCTCTATTCGGAACCTGGACATAAACTACGGCGCGTTTTCCCGTAATCAAAGCCGCCGAAGCCGGTATAACTAAAGGCGCTCTATCTGCAGTATCAGCCTTGACATAGCCAAGCGATTCGGTAGTTACCAGATCCATACCACAAATATCGCAACTGCCCTTCATCTCCTTTACAACGTCGGGGTGCATCGGACAAATCCACTTGCCGGCCATTTCCGGGGACATAACCTTACCCGTGTCGGCAAAACTGGAGCGAACAATAGCCTTAACAAACATCTGAGGTTTGAGTTTACTCGCTTTGTTATCTACATTAACTCGTACTTTAACAGTTCTTGTCTCTGCGTTTAGTACGGGGTCGATAAAGCTTATTGTGCCTTTGAATACCTCGCCGGGGTAAGCCTGGGTTGTAAATTCTACAGCTTGGCCGTAACGTATCCAGGGCAGGTCAGTTTCGTAAGCATCCAGTTTGACCCACAACCGCGAAAGGTCTGCAATAGTGTAAATAGGTGTGCCGGTATCGACGTACATACCTTCAGTGGCGTTTTTATGAATGACTATTCCACCGATAGGCGAATTAATCGTTATGTGCGTTTGAAGTTTGCCCGAACTTTCGATATTATCAATTTGCTCGGTGCCGAGCCCAAGCAGGCGAAGTTTTTCTCTGACGGCCTCAAGCATAGCTAAAGTGGATTTCTGGACAAGGTCAGATGCTCCCGTCTTGATGTTGCCCGCAGCCTTCAAAGCCTGAAGAAGTTCGGCTTGAGCACTAATCAGTTGCGGGCTGTATAGATAAACCATATGGTCGCCTTTATTAACAGCAATACCGGTAAAATCCACGTAAAGGCGGTCAATTCTGCCCGGCACCCAGGCCGTGATATTCTTAATCCGCGTTTCATCATAGTCTATTTTGCCAACCATACGAACTGGATTTGTAACAAATTTTCTCTCGACAACCGAAGTCTCTATCTCCATCAATTTAGCAGCCTCTTCAGAAACCACCAATTCCCCGGGGCCAACACCAATGGCGGCATCGCCCGGCATTGGAATTAAATCCATCCCGCATATTGGACACTTACCCGGCCCGTTACGAATAATCTGGGGATCCATTGAGCAATACCACTTTTGTGAGACTGCTTGTTCGCCGGTAGGGCTGTCTTCGGAACCGGAAGATGGTTTGTGTGTGAGTGAGCTTACAAAGTAGCCCAATATAAAAGCCATTATTATCGCTAACACCAGCTTAGCGGGTTTGCTTTGAAGCCATAATTTTTTCCCATTATCTTCCATAGGCGTTAGCTCCTGATTATTTCTCCTCAATTACAGGTAACTGCGTACCAGCCAACATTTCAATTTTGGCTAACTTCTGGGCGCTTTCAGCAAGGCTGCGCTGGTAAAAAAGTTCATATTTCAGCAGCAAACGTTGTGCATCAATCAAACTTAGAAAATCAATAGAGCCGGCTTGATACGCACTTTCCGACGCTGTAACCATCTCTTTGGCCTTGGGAATTATCACGTCTCTGTATAGCCCGATTTTCCTGCTGCTGTCTTCAAATTCATATAGAAGCTGCTGGGCATTGGATGCGAGTGTGTTTTCAGTCTGAGTTTTTTCATAAATTTTTTGATTCAGTAGTGCCTGTGCCTGACGCTGGGCGGCATTGTAATTATCAGTCCAGATAGGAAGTGTGAGTGAGACCATACCGATAATCGGGTCTTTGCCGCTGTCATCGACTCCTGAAGCCCTGGCATGGGCTGTATCGATGTAACTAACTCCAATACCTAATTGCGGATAAGTTTTTTTTTCCGCCAACTTTTCGCTGTTTCTTGCTGCTTCTACTTCATATTCTAAAGCCTGCAAATTAGGGTTATTTTTAACTATCATTGCATATAGTTGCGAAAAATCCATTGAGACTTGTTGGTATTCCGGGGACTTTGGCCAGGGTAAATTTCTTGACGCTTCCCTGTTCAAAATACTATTCAGTTTGGTTGTTACCGCCGGTCTCAATTCTTTCAAGCTTGCCAGTCTGTCTTCGAGAACAGCCATCTCTATTTGAGCTCGAATAATATCGGGATGCGAAGTTATCGCCGTGGTATATCGGCTGAGTGCAATCTCTTCGAAATGCGTAACCAGTTCAAGATTTTGCTTAGTGATTTCAATCGCCCTGGCCAAGTAACTGTATTCATAAAAAGCGTACTTGACTTGCTGGAAAAGCTCGAGTTTTTTTGCTTCGTATCTTTTGTATGCAGCTTTTGCATTCGCAGCCGCCTCGTCGGTTCGGGCTTCGATAACGCCAAACCAGGGAAAAGTTTGCATAATCTCAAACTTCTGCCGCTGAGGACCAACTCTAGTCTCAACCTCTTGTAAAAAATAGCTATATGTAAATTTGGGGTCCGGCAATGATTTAGCCTGAGGGATTTGCTCCACAGATGCTTTCCAACCTTCAAACTTTGCCTTCAATTCAGCATTATTCAGTGACGCATAGCGCAGGTAATCTTGAAGTGTTTGTAAATTATCTGTATCTTCTGACTGCTGCGAGGGGCAGGCAGATTGTACAAAAACAAGCACAATCAACCCGACAGCCGGAAAGGTTTGTCTTTTCATATTTTTTATCTTTCCAAATTGTACCGCGCAACCATTTAATTAAACAAACGAACTGTTTTCCCGCGACCGTTTTTATCCTCTGCGGGTTTGATGGATAAGTTTAAGGATTTCATCCATTTTTTGCTGTTTCTCTTTTGTAGATGTTCCTTTTACAGCCTCAGTTATGCATTGTTGAAAGTGCTTTTCCAGAATATTTTCTTCTATCCGGCCAAGGGCCCCTTTAATAGCATATATCTGGTTTAAAATATCAACGCAGTATCTCCTGTTTTCGACCATTCCCTGAACACCGCGAACTTGTCCTTCGATTCGCCTTAATGCAACAAGATTGTCTTTGTGACTTGGATTTTTTTTCATTTATCATTCCTACTCTATCTATACCTTTAATATACCCCCATAGGGTATAGTCTGTTCGAAAAAATTTTATATCTTAAACTTCCGCTCTAACCTAAAAAAAAACTAATTACTGCTACTGGATTTTCCGGCGATTTCTCCAAGCAGACCCTTCAGACCATTAATGCTGTTAACAGGGCTTTTACAAACATAATTCTCACACACATAGGCAGTTGTTTTGCCATCTATGGCAACCTGACTCCTAATGAATGGAATAATTTGTTCAATAGCCGGTTCCTTTTGCCCTTGTTCATATAACAGCACAACCGCATTCGGCAAAAAGTAGCTGCGAACCAATTGAAGCATCTGCCTTGTGTCCTTTGTGTCAGTATTGCCGGCAATTACTATCTCCTGTGTTGGTCCCAGCCAAAAGTTCAATGCTAACAGCATCGCAGATGAATAAGCAGGTGATTGTTCCAATTGCTTCTCAAATGTTTCAAGTATTCTACCGCCTTGTTCTATAAAACGTTGGTTCATTGTCAACCGGCCAAGTTTCAATAATACCAAAGCTGCTATTGAGTTGCCTGAAGGGAGCGCACCATCAGAACTAGGTTTGGTGCGGGCGATTAGTTTTTCGCCATCTTTGCCGGTTAGAAAAAACCCTCCTCCTTCACTATTGGAAAACAACTCTATCATCCCTTCACTAAGCTTTTTTGCCTCTATGAGCCATTTAGCATCAAAGGTCGCTTTATACAGGTCCAGCAAGCCTAATATCATAAATGCATAATCGTCAAGAAAAGCCTTCTCGACCACTCGCCCATCCCGATAGTATCGCATCAATCGACCATTCTTGTACAGAGTACTTAATATGAATTCCGCGGAACGCTTAGCAGCTGTTATATACCTTTCTTCCTCCAGAAGCGCTCCTCCATATGCCAGTGACGAAATCATCAGGCCGTTCCATGCGGTTATGACTTTATCATCTCTGTGCGGCCGGCTTCGTTTTTGACGCTCTTCAAAGATTCTGTTGCGGACATCTGCGAGAACATCATCTATATCTTTCGCACTTTTGTTGAATTCTTTTCCAAGCTGCTCTATCGAAGTCGAAATATGAAGGATAGTCTTGCCTTCTTCAAAATTGCCTTTCTCCGTAACACCATAGCAGGCATTAAATAACGTTGCTTGTTCTTTATCTAAAACAGAAGCTATTT
>CAZTKW010000153.1:0-7446 GCA_964614315.1 uncultured Pirellulales bacterium | reverse complement strand
AAAAATGGCAGCCAAGAATTCTTCAAAAGGCTTGACTATCAAGACAGTCGCTACAAGGGAAGATGCCCGCCCATTCGACAAGGCCCAGGGCAGGGTTGCTTTTCGCAGGAATAATTTTTACCTAACGGCGGCGGCAGATTATGGGGGTGGTGAGATAATTTACAATCAATCAGGCGGAAAATATTTCGTCGGCCATTTCCTGCCCCACGTGGGTGGTGTAATAGTTTTTGACGGCCCGGCTGCCCTGTGTCTGGAATTTTTCCATCGAGGAGAAGATACCAATTTTCATAAGAAATAAAACGGCAAGACAGGCAACTGCATTGGCGAGGGAATGTTTATATTTGCCGCAGGCTTCAAGGAGTTTGGGTTCGGGGAGGACGGCTTTTAGCTTTTGTGCTTTGGGGGTATTGCGGAGGCTGTGCTTTAGAACGCCGATGGCCTGGGCGTTTGCGCGCATGAGTAAATCAAGGCTGTGAGGCTGAGACTTTATAACCGAAAGTGCAAGTTCGACTTTGCCCACGAGGGCAAGTCTTTTTCGGCATCTTGGGCAATGTGCGATGTGGTTTCGGACCCAATCTGCATTAAGGCCGATACGGCTGTTTATAAGTTTGAAGAGCCAGGCCCTGATAGTTTTGCAGTTATTTTTTGTTTTTCTATTTTCCATCTTTACTACTCTTTCTCTTTATTCATCCAGACAGCCAAAAGCTGTATCGCCTTGCACCTGTAAACTCTTGCGGTGGCGGGTGTGATGTCGAGAATTTTAGCGACCTCTGTGTAGGAGAATTCAGCGAGGTCGTGCAGGGTTACGACGTTTCTGAGGTGTTCGGGAAGCTGAGCGATGCTGCCTCTTAAATTTTCCCGTAAGAAAACTGAGTTAAGCTCGCCGGTTACAGAAGTTTTACGTCCGGCGGCATTAACCTGAGACAGGTTATTTCTTTCGATAATCCTTCGTCTTAACATTGAAATGGCGGCATTGTTTGCGGAGCGGAAAATGTATGCTTTAACGTGTTCGGGTTTTTGTCCGCGGTTGTAATGAGCAAGGTTCAGGAAGGTATCCTGATATGCGTCGCAGACATCCTGCTCGTTTCCGAGTATTCGCCACAGCATGGTGACCAGCTCCCGGCCGTGGTTTTGCATTGCAGACAATACCCACCTCTGAGTTCCGGTTAGGGAATCAGGTATGGCAAAATCCCAAACGAGTCCGCAACTATTTGCCCGGCCAATCATAAACACCCGTTTTTTAATCTCGCTAAATAAGACGCTGTGCCTACCTATATGTTAACACAAAATTGCAAAAAAATTAAAAAATATTTTCTTTTCGGATAACGTTTGATGGTGTTTATGCGTCTTATCTACGAGTATAGCTCAAAAATTGGGTTTTTTCAGGCTGGAGAGATTTGAAAAATATGGATTTCGACGGTGTAAACAAGAATTCAAAAAACAGCGATAAAGGCGCACAGGACGTAGTATCGCTGGTTGACGACTTGCTGAAAACGGCGGTGAGGTGCGGGGCCAGCGATATTCATTTTGAGCCGACAGAGACAGAATTAGCGGTGAAATATCGCCTCGACGGGGTTTTGGGGACTGTGGAGAAGCTGCCGAAATCTCTTTGTGATAATGTAATTGCAAGGCTGAAGGTTTTGGGGGGGCTTCTGACATACCGCAATGATATTCCGCAGGAAGGTCGGATAGAAATTAAAGAGGCGAGGGACGGTGTTCTTGACCAGCGTCTTGCAGTTTTTCCGACGATAAACGGGCAGCGGGCGGTTGTTCGGCTGTTCTATCAGAATAAGGAGTTGACGGAGTTGGAGCAGCTGGGATTTTCCGAGGGTATATACACAGGGCTGAAAAGAATCGCTGCTCAGAACCATGGCGTATTACTGCTGACAGGGCCGGCCGGCAGCGGCAAGAGCACTACACTGGCCGCACTTTTGCGGTATATCCTGAAATACTTTGCCGGCAGGAGTATAGTAACTCTCGAAGACCCTGTTGAAATCAGAATCGAGGGTGTTACCCAGACGCAGATAACGCCGCACGGGCAGATGACGTTTCCGACGGCTTTGCGGTCTTTGCTTCGGCAGGACCCCCAGGTTTTGATGATTGGAGAGATACGCGACGCCGAGACGGCCAGGATTGGTATCGAGGCGGGGCTGACGGGACATTTGCTGATGAGCACGATGCACAGCGGGACACCGGCGGGTGCGCTGCTGCGGCTGTTAGAGATGGGTATCGAAGCCTACCAGGTGACATCAAGTATCTCGGCGGTTTTGAACCAGCGACTTATAAGGAAGCTTTGTAATAAATGCAAAAAGAAAAAGGATAAGACGGGGCTGTTCGAATCGGTGGGATGTGAGGAGTGTTTCAATACGGGATTCAAAGGGCGAATACTGATAGCTGAAATGGTCGAGCCGGACGGGCGACTTCGAAAGGCAATTTTGGCAAAGGCCGACTTAGAGGAACTCGAAGGAATACTCGAAAGCAGGGGGCATACAAATATGTTGGCGGACGGGAAGCGGCTGGTATGCGAGGGCTTAACAACAAAGGAGGAACTGAACAAGGTTTGCGGAATTGTTTGATTATTCTTTAACGTAGGAGATTGTGTTATGAAACGCAGTTTTATTTATCTCATTATTTTGTTTTTGGCTGTTTCTGCGGTTGATGTCCGTTCTCAACAGGGTAAAGGGAGGGGTAAGAATCCTCTTATGGCTGAATTGACGGTTTATCCGGCTAAAGATTCCAAGGCTGGGCAAAAATACCAGCTTCTTGTGAAAGCTGATGAGCAGAGCCATACGGATGCCTTGCTATATGTAAAAGCCGTTCAATCACTACCTGAAAACATTAACCCAGAACAGCTTAAACAGTGGAGCAATACACCACTTGACAAATTGCCCCGCAAGCAGGTGGAAAAGACGCTGCAGCGGTTCAAAGCCAGCGTGGGGTTAGTTGAACAAGCTGCCCTGTGCAGGAAATGCCAGTGGCCGGACGAGTATAAACATGTAGATAAAAACATCAGCAGCTATCGCCATCTTGCCTATGTGCTTGCATTAGAGGCCCGGTTTCAAATAGCTGAAGGCAAGCAAGATGAGGCGATTGGTACCATGCAAACGGGGCTTACGATGGGTAGTCATATCGGTCAAGGGCCCACCCTTATTCATGGGCTTGTGGGGGTAGCCATCTCTGCATTAATGTTAAAACAGGTGGAAGAGTTTGTTCAGTTACCCGATGCACCGAGCCTTTACGGGGCCTTAAAGGCTTTGCCTAAACCCTTTATTGACTTGAACAAACTGATAGAACTCGAAAAAGCGGAACTTAAAAAGTACGACAAAGCACTGCTTCAAAAGCAACTTGAAATGCAGAAACCCGCCTATGACAAGATACGTGTGATAATGAACAGACTGGATCGTAATATCGCCGTTCTTCAGTGCGTCGAAGCATTGCGATTGTATGCCGGCACTGCGGAGGGTAAATTCCCAAAGGAGCTAAGTAATATCACCGAGGTCGATGTACCCCTTGACCCTGTCACGGGCAAGCCGTTTGTTTACAGCCGGACCGGCTCCAAGGCCGTTCTGGAAGGACCGGCCCCGAAGGAAGCAGGAGCGGAAGAAGCGTTACGGTATGAGCTAAACTTAAAAGAATGAAACCTGAAATAAGTCTGTGTTGATGCAGCAGAAAGGAACATAAAAATGTCGACGTTCGAATATAACGCCCTGACAAAAGGGGAGCGGCTGATGAAGGGGGTGATTGAGGCCGGCTCACAGGAAGAGGCAAGCGAACTTCTCAAAGGGATGCAGCTTACGGTAAATTCGATTGAGAAGGCCAGGGCGCCAAAGGCAAAGACGGCCATCGGCAGAAACGAGTTTTTGCTTTTCAATCAGCAATTAGCTTCTATAGCAAAGGCCGGGATACCTTTGGAGAGAGGGCTGCGCGAGCTTGCCAAAGATGTCAGCTCAAAACCGATGCGCAGACTCATTGACGCTATCGCGGGGGAGCTCGAAGGGGGAGTTAGCATTGAAGAAGCGTTTGAAAAAAGGCAAAAGCATTTTCCCCCCTTGTACGGTCGAATTCTAAAGGCAGGGGTCGAAACAGGGAGATTAAGCGAGATGCTGACGAGCCTTAACCGGCAGTTCGAGACGGCCAATCGAACCAGAAGAATAGTTTTTGAGGCGATGGCGTATCCCGGGGTTATTTTCTTTTTGGCTGCTGTAATTATTACCGGTGTATTTTTATTTATAATCCCACAATTCGAGCCGATACTTTCGGAGATAGCAGAGGATGCGGTTTTGCCGGCGATAACAAGGATGTTCTTCGCCATAGCGAGAAATATTGTTACCTTTTGGATAGGCGTGGCGGTTTTTATTGCGGCAATAATTACTTTGGTTGCGATGCTTTCGTCGTCTGCGGCGGGGCGCAGGTTCAAAGAATCAGTTATCTTGAAGATTCCGGTATTCGGCAGGCTTTATCACAGCAGCATTCTGAGCAAAATGGCTGAGTCAATGGCGCTGATAGTTTCGGCCGGTTGCGATATGCCGACGACCTTGAGATTAAGTTCGACGGCATCCGGCAGTGAGAAGGTGGTCCTAGAGAGCAATGTTCTTGCCGGTCAGATTGAGGAGGGAGCAAATATTTTAGAGGCCGGCCAGTTCTGCAGGGTGATACCGAGGCTATTTTTGTATTCGATTCAATTGGGGACGCAGCGCAACGAACTTCAGGACAATCTCTACAGTCTCGGCCAGATGTATTCCGGACAGGCACAATGCAGCCAGACAAGATTACAGGCGATTCTGCTGCCAGCTATGCTGATTATAGTAGGCGGTTTCATATACCTTACCATCCTTGCGATGTATTTACCAATTATACAAATTGTTAGGTCTTTGTCTGTATGAGGATTAGTTAAAGTATGATTTTTCTGATACTGATAGCAACTATGGCATTTTTTGCCTTTCTCGGCTATAAAAGGCCGGGGCTTGCTTTGATTGTTTCACCAATTGCAGCGGTTTTGTTAGCTGTTGTTTTGATATTTCTTGACTACTTCGAAGCAGCGCTAATAACACCATTTATTTTCGTTGCGACACTTATCACGGTATTGATGGCAAAATGTGAGCCTGATTCCGAGCGGCTGCCTCGACAAATCGCAAAGTGGATATTTATAATTTTTGGGGTTTTGGTTTTGGCTGTGTTCGGCTGTATTTTGTCCGGGTACTTGGGTTCTCTGGGTTTTCTGATTGTTGTCTTTTTTACAATTTTTATCATAAGCTACGGAGTTACATCACGGTATGTGACAACGGCTTACGTTATTTCTACAATCGGTTCGAGTATGAGACAGAACCTGCCATTAGCAATGGCTTTGGAGTCAGCGGCAAGCGGCCAAAACGACAGCCGGGCAAGAATCCTGCGAAGAATACATAAATGGCTGGTTCAGGGGTATTCATTAAGTGAATCGATAAAGCGCGGTTATCCCAAATGCCCGGGGCGTGCTGTTGTAATGATAGCCGCTGCGGAAAGGATAGACCAACTTCCTTTCGCAATTGGAAGCATCGAAGCTGATATGGTCGCAAAGGCCGACGAGAGTGCCAAAGTCAAGCCTGTCCACCCATCCTATCCGGTAATATTAATACTCTTTATATTTCTTATAACAGAAATGTCTGAGGGAATATCGTTTCCGGCTCCCACCCGGATTTTATTGGGGGCCACAGAGTTTATTGCATACGACTTTGGATGGCTGATAGGGGTTATATTTTTGCTGACGGTCCTTGTGGTTTGGATTGTTTCGATTCGCATCAAGTTTCGTCCCCGCCGGCCGGACAAGCCGTATTTACTTTCACGAATATTCGATTTTATAAAATGGCATCTGCCAATCCTGCACTGGTTCGAGAATAATTATTCGATGGTGCAGGTCGTCGAACTTTTACGGCTGTCGCTTAATACCGGTTGCACGGTCAATGGCGCAATCAGCAACGCGCTCGGCCTGGATGTGAACAACTGCTTCAAGAAGAGGCTTCGAAAATGGCTGGCGCGGGTTGAGCGGGGTGACAATATTTCGGATTCTGCCAGAGAAAGCAAGCTTGGAAGCACTCTTGCGTGGGCTTTCGACGACAAAGTGAACGAGGGTAATACCCTGTCGATTTTAGAGACACTGGAATCTTTCTACCGTACGAACTACAGCTACCGTGTCAACCTCGCCAGGTTCATAATGGGGCCGTGTATAACGATTACTATGGGGGCAACCGTAGGATTTGTAGTCTATGCGATATTTTCTCCAATGGTTGCTATTATCGAGCATTTGTCGGGTATGGTGACGCCTTAAACAGAGTTAGCTTATGAGTGATAGAAATAAAAAGTATAGAGGGTTTCTGCTGACCGAACTCATGGTTTCTTTAGTTGTTTTGGGGTTTATTTTAACCTGCCTGGCGCTATCTTTAAATGGATTTAGAAAGTTCAATCATTATCAGTTAGTAAGGCAGCGCTGTATATCGGCGGCACAGGCGGAGCTTGACAGCATCGCCGTGACGGGCAGGGAAATAAGCGAAGAAGATTTCAAACGACTCTGGCCCAGCCTAAGCGTATCGGTTGAAAAAACGGACGGGACCGGCCAATGGGAAGGACTGAAACTGGTCAGCGTGAAGGCAAAAGGCAAAAGCTTTAATAATGATGTTGAAGTCGAGTTAGGCAGATATATTTCAACGGAAACGAGGCGGTAGAGATGCGTAAAGGTTTTTCTATTATACAGTTGCTGGTAATAATATCTGTGTTTTCGCTTTTGCTTACTTCCCTGGCACCATTGTTAACGGCAACGCTTCGCGATATCCCGAGGTCTTATCGTATGATAGAGGCCAACACGAGTATGCTCAGTGCACTGAAGCAGATACGCAGGGACGTAAATGCGGCAAAGGGATTCGCAAGGTCATTCGACGAGTATACCGCAAATAATGAAACACTTTTAATCGAGGCGGCAAATAATGTGATTTGCTATCAGTTTATAGATGGGCAGCTGCTAAGGAGAAAATTTACCAGCGCCGAGACAGGTACAGGTGAAGAAATCAGGAGATGGTCGATTCGGCACGGTAAAATAGAATGGCAACTATGGCAGGAGGACGGGAGAGACTATGGTGTAGAGATAAAGAGCTGCATAGAACGGGAAATCGCCGGACGGCTGGATAGAAAGATGGCTAATTCATATGTGTATTTCGCCGGTATTTCTCAGGAGGATGCAAATTGAAGAGAAAAAAAGTGAGACAAAGCGGTTTTGTGATGCTGATTGTTATTGCAGCATTAATCCTGGTCGGGTTCGAATTGTTTGTTTTAGCCGGAAGCTCCAATACAATCCTGTTCCAGACGAACAGCACTTATGTCGAGTCGTGCGAGCAAAACCTGGTTGCGAGCGGTCTGGCGTGGGCAAAAATTAATGTCGAAAGTGAAAATCAAACAAGCCTTAACAAAACAATAGAA
>CAZTKW010000152.1:0-7447 GCA_964614315.1 uncultured Pirellulales bacterium | reverse complement strand
CGATGGGTTTGAGTGAACAGAGTGTTTTTCCGGAAATTGATGCAGCAAAGATGGAATTTCAGCAGGGTATGAACATAACCTTTGTAACGACGGCAAAAACCAACGACGAAGCAAGAAAGATGTTAGCTCTTTTCGGTATGCCGTTCAAGGAGGTTTCATTGTGAATCGCCGATAACAGGCCGTGACGTGAGAGGCGAATCACAAAATAAGATTTGGAGTAAATGAATGTCAACTAAGGCTCTTGAGAACAAGGCAGAAAGTAAACAAAAGTTTCGTGTTAGACAATATAGGCGTTGCCAGCTTTGTGGAAGGTCCAAGGCTGTTTATCGCAAGTTCAAAATTTGCCGGATTTGCTTTAGAACGTTAGCCAACGAAGGTAAAATACCGGGAGTAAAAAAGGCCAGTTGGTGATTTTCAGATGACAGATGGTTAGTCTAAAGAAGAATCACGAGGTATGAGATTATGAGTTTGAGTGACCCAATAGCTGATATGCTGACGAGAATTCGCAATGCTGTGCGAATAAATGCCAAGCAGGTCAATATTAAAGCGTCGAATATATGCGAGGGTATAGCGGCTGTTTTAAAGCAGGAAGGTTATATTGAAGATTACGACCGAATTGATGACGGCAAACAGGGGATATTAAGGATTACTTTGAAGTATGACCAATCCGGTCGGGCTATTATCGATGAAATAACAAGAGTAAGCAAACCAGGCAGAAGAATTTATTCATCTGTCGAGGAGTTGCCGCACGTTTTAGACGGTATGGGTATAGCAATCATTTCAACGAGTAAAGGTGTAATGAGTGATAAAAGCTGCCGCGAGGATAATGTCAGCGGCGAAATACTTTGTACGGTAAGCTAATGAGCCGAATTGGAAAACAACCTGTTATTATTCCTCAGGACGTAAAAGTCGAGCAAAAGGGCCAGAACGTTAAAGTTACAGGTCCGCTCGGCAACCTGCAGATGGATTGCCATCCGAAGATAAAAGTGAAAGTTGACGCTTCTGCGGGACAAATTCTAATTGAAAATGAACATCCTGAAATTCGCCTTAACAAGCAGTTGCATGGCACAATGCGTGCTTTGATTGCCAACATGGTCAGCGGTGTCAGTAAAGGTTTTGAAAAGAAGATGGAAATGTACGGTACCGGCTATAATATCAAAGAGCAGGGGGGGAAACTGGTTTTACAGATTGGTTTCTGCCATCCGGTGAATATAGCAGTGCCGAAGGGAATAAAGATAAAGATTGATGTGGCTGCAACGAGGGGCAACGATGTTCCTGCGAAGTTTACGCTTTCGGGAATAGACAAGAGGTTGCTGGGACAGTTTGCCGCCGATATTAGAAAAATAAGACCGCCGGAACCCTATAAAGGCAAGGGTATCCGTTATGCCGGCGAATTTGTCAGACGCAAGGTCGGTAAAGCATTTGCCTCAGGGCCAGCGTAAGAGTTGATTGTTGACCATTGAAGAGAACCTTTTTGCAATGAGTCGCAAATTGGAGACCCTGGACGAAGTTACAATCAATAGTAAATGGAAAATAGTAAATGGAAAATAGTAAATAGAATGAGACTTGACAGGAAAAAAAAGGCGACCTCGCGACGTAAATATCATGTTCGAAAGAAAGTTTTTGGAACACCAGACAGGCCGCGACTTTCAGTATTTCGTTCGAACAGGCATATTTACGCTCAGATTATAGATGATGTTGCGGGAGCAACATTGGTTTCGGCAAGTACGAGAGCAAAGATTATACGTGACCAGTTAAAAAACGGCGGTAACAAACAAGTTGCTGAAGTGGTAGGTGAAGCGGTCGCAAAGCAGGCACTTGGTGTAGGTATTAAGTGTGTTTCTTTTGATAGAAATCGCTATAAATTTCATGGCAGAGTCAAGGCTCTTGCCGAATCGGCGAGAAAAGCCGGTTTGGCTTTTTAGTTGATTATTTTTTTATATTTTTGTTGGTTTTAATCGTTCAGTTATTTGATTTGGAGAAAGAAATTGGCAGTAGAACCGGTTAAATCATTTGGTCAGGAAGAGAGTTTGCTGGAAGATACGGCGGTCAAAATATATCGCTGTTCCAAGGTGGTCAAAGGCGGTCGGCGGTTCAGCTTTGCGGCGTTAGTTGTAGTTGGCGACCGTGGAGGGACGGTTGGTATTGGCTATGGTAAGGCTAACGAGGTTCCGCTGGCGGTTGAGAAAGCTATCAAAGATGCCAAAAAATCATTGCACAAAATAACTTTGGTCGGTCGAACAATCCCGTATCAGGTTACCGGCAAATACAGGGCAACCAAAATAACACTGGTTCCGGCCAGTCCGGGCACGGGTGTTATTGCCGGCTCGAGCGCTCGGGCCGTTCTCGAATATGCCGGTGTACAAGATGTCCTTACGAAAGTTTTCGGGAGCACGTCCGCTAAAAATGTTGTCAAAGCAACAATGAATGGCTTATTGAAATTACGTAGTAAAGAAATGGTAGAATCTCTTCGTGGTGTAGAGGTTGAAGCGATAAAAAGGTGGTGATAATTTCGATGTCCAATTATGAAATAACTTCTATTGCCGGTAAACATAAGCGTCGCCGTCGTGTTGGCAGAGGTATTGGTTCGGGCCTCGGCAAAACCTGCGGCCGGGGCCACAAAGGTCAGAGCAGCAGACCCGGTGCAACCAGAATCTCGCTTTACGAAGGCGGTCAGATGCCTTTGTTCAGACGATTGCCCAAACGGGGCTTTAGCAATTATAATTTCGCAACGCGTTACAAAGTAGTTAATGTGTCACAACTGGAGAGATTTGACGACGGCGCTACAGTAGGAATAGAGCAATTATTTGATGCCGGCCTGATTGACCTGAACAAGTCGAAGAAAGGTAAAGTCAAGATTCTCGGCAATGGTGAATTGACAAAGAAGTTGAAAGTAACAGCTCACAAATTCAGCAAAACCGCTGAGCAAAAAATTATAGGTTGTGGCGGGACCGCAGACATTATATAGAGTGATATTATGATTATTTTAATGATGCGAGACTTCCGGAGAATATAAAGATGCTTGGAACAGTATTTAACATATTCAAAGTTCCTGATTTGCGCAACAAGATTCTTTTCACTGTGGCGCTTCTGATTATATACAGGATAGGTTTCCATATTCCTGTTCCCGGTTTTGACCAGTCGGGGATAACTGCTGCGGCAGAAAACAGGGACAGAGAAGGGCCTTTAGGCAGGGCTGCTGAAATGATGCAAATGTTCAGTGGCGGAAGGCTGGATAAAAGCAGCGTGTTTGGTCTTGGTATTATGCCTTATATTACGGCGTCAATTATCCTTATGCTGCTGGGTGAGGTTCTTCCAGCTTTGAAGAAATTGCGGCAGGAAGGGATGACCGGCCACAAAAAGATACAGGAGTACACACGTTACCTGACCGTACCAATATGTGTTGTACAGTCGTTTGGCATTATGAAATTAATGCTGGGTAGTCATATCTATCCCGGGATGGAAACTCAGGCCTTAATAATGGGTATTATTTGTATGACGGCAGGGACTATTTTCCTGATGTGGCTTGGCGAGCAGATAGATGAGTATGGTATAGGCAACGGTATCAGTTTGATAATTATGGCAGGTATTATTTCGAGGATGCCCTGGGCGATTCAAACACTTTGGGAGAACGTCGATTTGAGAATAAGCAGGCCGCCCGGTACCATAGGGCCTGGAAAAGTATTGTTTTTGATAGGGGCATTTGTATTTGTTGTTGCAAGCGCGATACTGATAACTCAGGGCCAACGGCGAATACCGATACAGCAGGCAAGACAGGTGCGAGGACGCAGGGCTTACGGCGGCCAAAGAAGTTATTTGCCCCTTCGTGTTAATCATGGTGGAGTGATGCCGATAATTTTCGCATCGGCCTTTATGATGTTCCCGCCATTGATAATTGGTTGGCTTGGATACATTCCGAGTCTTAAAAATTCGGCGATTATCGATGGTATAGCAGGTGCATTAACGCCCAGAGCTTATACTTATAATGTTTTGTATATGCTAATGATATTTGCGTTCACATATTTCTGGGTAACGGTACAATTTCAGCCCAAAGAAATGGCTAAAAACCTGCGGGATTCAGGCAGCTTTATTCCCGGACTTCGACCTGGTCGTAGAACGGCTGAATATCTGGAAACAGTGATGACCAGGGTTACTTATTTTGGTGCTACCTTTTTAGCTATAATTGCTGTTGTGCCATCGGTGGTTTCCATATTATTGGGAATTGACTGGTTAGTAGCCAGTTTTCTGGGCGGGACGGGTTTATTAATAGTCGTCAGTGTTTCACTGGATTTGGTTCAGAAAATCGAGGCCAATTTATTAATGCACAGTTATGAAGGCTTTAGTGAGACTGGCAGAATAAAAGGAGCATACGCATGAGAATCGTTTTATTGGGTGCTCCAGGCGCAGGCAAAGGTACACAGTGTAAGCGCATTTCTGCCAGGTATGACTTGCTTCATCTGTCCAGCGGGGATATCTTACGGCAGGAAAGAGCCGCTGGCACCGAACTTGGGAAAAAAGCCCGCAGTTATATGGATTCAGGCGGTCTCGTGCCGGACGAAGTTATAGTTGAGATGATGGCCGAGGCGATAAGTAAAGCGCCGCAGGCCGGTTTCGTTCTGGATGGTTTTCCAAGGACTGTCAATCAGGCTGTCAAGCTGGATGAATCATTGACCGGTAATGGGCAAAGAATAGATGCTGTGTTGAACTTAAATATAGATGAACAGGTAGTTTTTGAGAGGATGACCGGCAGAAGGAGTTGTCCTCAATGTGGAGCGGTTTACCATATTGAAAACCTGAAACCAAAAGTAGAAGGTGAATGTGATAATGACGGCGCCGTGCTTATTCAAAGACCGGACGACAGTCTTGAGGTGGTGAAGAATCGGTTAAGGGCCTACCACGAGCAGACAAAGCCAGTGGTGGATTATTATAAGAACAATAATACTGTTTATGACATTGACGCTAACAGTGGTGCCGATGAAGTGAGTGCTTTGGTATTTGGGAATCTGGATGCCCTGGTTGAGGTGTGAAGGGATAGAGACGAAACAAAATTATATGGCTATAATGCTTAAAAGCCAAAGAGAGATTGAGTTAATGCGTAAAGCAGGTGCCGTTGTAGCAAAAGTTCTTTCAAAATTACAGAAAATAGTTGAGCCTGGAGTAACTACCGCTCGGTTGAATGACTTAGCTTTGCAAATGTCCGTCGATTCAGGGGCAGAGACTTTATTTAAGGGAGTCCGAAATCCATATGCTCAAAATCCGTTTCCGGGAGCGATTTGTACTTCGCTGAATGAGCAGATAGTTCATGGAATACCTTCCAAAGTTGTAAAGCTCAAAGATGGTGATATTTTGAGCGTTGATTTCGGCGTTAAGCTTGACGGCTATTGTGCGGATTCCGCTGTTACAATTGGTATTGGTAAGGTTTCTGAGGACAAATGCAAACTTATGGAAGTGACCAGACACGTCCTCGACTTAGTAATAACCAAAGCTGGGCCGGGTCTTAAGTGGAGTCAGATAGCCGCTGAAATGCAGGCTTATGCCGAATCGGCAGGTTTTTCGATTGTAAAGGATTTTGTTGGACACGGCATTGGCAGGAAAATGCATGAAGACCCAAGAGTGCCTAACTTTGTCAGCAGTGAGTTACTGGCAAATGATATTCTTTTAACAGAAGGGATGGTTTTAGCGGTGGAGCCGATGATTAATGCTGGCACCAGTTCCACTCGAACCTTAAAAGATGGATGGACGGTGGTAACAAAGGACGGAAAATGCTCAGCTCATTTTGAGCATACCATTGCGATAGTGAAAAATGGTTGTGAGGTGTTGACTGAAAATAACAATAGCGTGTAAACCATATTGTTATACGCTGAATGCTGATTATGGCAAAAAAAGATGCAATAAGATTGCAGGCAAAAGTGATAGAAGCCTTGCCGAATGCGATGTTTAAGGTGCAGTTGGAGAACGGGCACGAGATTTTGGCCCATGTCTCGGGCAAAATGAGGATGCATTTTATTCGCATTCTGCCGGATGATATGGTTACGGTTGAAATGTCGCCGTATGATTTGAATAGAGGCCGAATAGTCCTGCGTAATTAGTTGAATGGTTGAATAAACAGACGAGTCAGAACGGAACGAGCATTAGGTTGTGAGAAAATGAAAGTTAGAAGTTCGGTAAAACGTATATGTGAAAATTGTAAGGTTATTCGTCGAAAAGGCGTTGTGCGGGTAATTTGCAAAAACCCGCGGCATAAGCAGCGTCAGGGGTGATTTTTGATATGATGAGTGTTTGGGCAAAATATTATTTTAGTGCCTGGTTGAAAGAGGATCTGATATGCCGCGTATAGTTGGTGTTGATATACCCAGTGATAAGTCCATATGGATTTCATTAACTTATATTCATGGTATAGGCAAACATACCTCAGAACAGATTTTGAAAGAGGCTAAGATTGAAAAGTTTGCAAAAGCCGGAAAACTGACCGAAGATGAGCTTAGTCGAATAACCCAGATTGTCGACCGTAATTACATCGTTGGAGGTCAGCTTCGCCGACAGGTCTCTCAAAATATTGCACGATTACGTGATATAAACTGTTACAGGGGTATTAGACATAGAAAAGGTTTGCCGGTTCGTGGCCAGTGTACCCAGAGCAATGCGCGAACTCGCAAAGGGCCGAGAAAGACAGTGGCAGGTAAGAAAAGTGTGAAGGAAGCACGGTAAAAGCTCGATTGCGTTGAGCAAAAGAGTGGGTAATTTTGTTGTTCGAGGATTTTTCTGATAATGGCAAAAAGTACAAGACGAAAACTTAGAAAAAATGTTGTTAAGGCTGTTGCACATATAAAAGCAACATTTAACAATACTCTGATTACAATTACGGATTTAGAGGGCGATACAATTTGTTCGAGTTCGGCCGGTTGTGTTGGTTTCAAAGGCTTCCGCAAAAGTACGCCTTTTGCCGCTCAACAGGCTGCCCAGCGTTGTGCCGGTACCGCAATGCGTAATGGTGTGCGTGAACTGGAGATTAAGGTTAAAGGGCCCGGCCCGGGCCGCGAATCCGCAATTTCTGCTCTTCAGCAGACGGGTTTGCGAATCGCTTCGATAGAAGATGTTACTCCGCTTCCGCATAATGGATGTCGACCCCCAAAACGAAGACGAGTGTAAAAGAAAAAACTTTTTTGGAGATAAAAAAAAAGATGGGACGTTATCTTGATTCATCTTGTAAGCAATGCCGTCGTGAAGCAATGAAACTGATGCTAAAGGGCACGAGATGTGAAACGGCTAAATGTCCGATAGAAAAAAAACAGCGTAATTTAGCCCCTGGTATGCACAGTTGGCGCAGAGGAAGGGTCAGTGAATACGGGATTAGGCTGCGTGAAAAGCAAAAGGTGAAAAGATATTATGGACTTCTTGACCGCCAGTTTATGAGATATTTCCATAAAGCTGAACGGATAAAGGGTAA
>CAZTKW010000151.1:0-7454 GCA_964614315.1 uncultured Pirellulales bacterium | reverse complement strand
AAGCCTCCCAAAAACAGTCGATACACAAAAACACAAAAAACTACACAAAAATACATCTTTTTGGTCAAATTATTCTCCACTTTCTCGCTTTTTAGCCCTTTTAAGCGCGATTCTTCGACGACCACCCCCATTTTTGACTCAAAATCAAGCCCCCCATTTTCAGTTCAATAGACAATTTATGCCCGAGGTACCTGTGCGATAGTTGTTGGTCATTTGTAGAAGGTTAGCATCGTGATATTCGGCCGTTATCAGAAGCAGATAACTGACAATGATAAGGGGGCAT
The DNA here is from genome assembly GCA_964614315.1 of uncultured Pirellulales bacterium. Lineage (GTDB taxonomy): Bacteria > Planctomycetota > Phycisphaerae > Sedimentisphaerales > Anaerobacaceae > CAZTKW01. The sequence continues at coordinate 7,171 of CAZTKW010000151.1, read as the reverse complement.
TACGGGGTTTATGCACTTTATAAGAAAAACAGCTTATACTATATCGGTCTTGCGACGGATTTGAAGCGTCGGATACGTCAGTATTTGCGTGACAGGCATAAAAGGGCCGGGGATTTAGGGGAAATTTTTGAAAAAAACGGCGTGAAATCCGCAAATTATCTGCAAATGGATTCTTTTGCAACTTGCCAAACCAGAAGGTTATTCGTATACTGCCTGCTTCATGGTTATGCGTGCGACAGAGACCATACAAAAGTTTATATCTCGGCGAAGGAACTGATTCATGCACGAAGAAGAAGTCGAACAGACATTAGTGCTCATAAAGCCGGACGCCTTGAAGAACTCCGTGACAGGCTTTCTGCTGTCGCAATTGTCAGAGTACCATACGGGTTCACGATTTGCAGCAGCCAAGATAGTCCATGTCAGCAGGATGCTTGCCGAAGAACACTATGCCGAACACCGCGGCAAACCGTTCTATGGGGCACTGCTGGATTACATAATGGGCTCTGCACACTATCCTGATGATGTCTGGAAACGGCGAGTAATTGCCATTGTGTATCGCGGCCCGGGGGTTTTGCAGACGATACGGGATGCGGCCGGTCCGACCAATCCTCATGTGGCCCGAGTGGAAAAACCTGGGTGTATTCGGGCGCTTGGGACGGTAGTTCCCATCAAGGACCTGGCAGGACGTGTAATCGGAGAGCGTATGGACAACCTTATTCACGCTTCAGCTACGCATGCTGAAGCTGAGCGGGAAATCAAACTTTGGTTTAAGCCATGCGATATCCCTCCGCTGATGCGTGACTATCCGACAGAGATATGTGAGGAACACTATTATCTCAGGGAGGGTGAGGTTTGTGACACCTACGAGCCAGGCAGTGTGTGTCTGTTTGCCCCTGGCGACGTGGTTTGGCGCTCTGATTTGGAGAAGCTACGTTTGCAGAGTCAGAATTCTTCGGCTGCCGGCAATCTCGGTATCGTGATTGCCAAGTATCTCATAAACAGGGAATCACCGGACTAATAGAGTTTGTCTATTAGCCTGGCAAATTGTTTCTCAGTGGGTGGGTTCTGAACAACCTTTTTACGAAGAATTTCCAAAAAGTGCTTGCAACTGAGTTGCATTTAGATATAATGATTATAAAGAAGAAAACCTTGTTTTTTTGAAAGTGTTACGGCTGGCAGGGATAATGTCGGTAAAAGAAAGAGCAAAACATATTCTGATGGAGCTGAAAGGTCATGCGCCTTTTACACTTTTCGGGGCTCTGCTGGGCATTTTTTTTATGCTTGTGTTTAAGAATACGAGCGGGGCGACCAGCCATAGATTATTTTCGGTATTTCACCCGGCCCATGTGGTTTTGAGCGCTATGGTAACGGCATCAATGTTTAAGCTGCATGCTTCAAAGAAGCAATTTCTTCTGGTTTTGCTCATAGGTTTTTTCGGGTCAATCGGCATCGCCACCCTCAGTGATATAATAATACCCCATATCGGCTCAGAAGTTCTTGGTCTGGACGTTCCAACACATGCTCACATACACGAACAGGGAGAGAGTTCGGAGGAAAGGGGTGTTCACGGCAACGAGGCCGAGCATCACGGCAGCAGGATTCACCTTGGTTTTATTGAAGAGTGGTATATAGTTAATCCGGCAGCATTTCTTGGCGTTCTTATCGCATATTTTCTTCCTCGAACAAAGTTTCCACACGCCGGTCATGTTCTTGTGAGCACGTGGGCGTCCTCGTCTTATTTACTGATGAGTCTGGACAGAGAGATAACCGGTGGAGTTTTTGCCGGCATTTTTGTGATTCTATTTATAGCTACGTGGCTGCCCTGCTGCATCAGCGATATCGTTTTCCCGCTGCTATTCGTTAAGTCTGATATTGAACTTGCAGCGCCCTGCCCTGTTCACGGCAGGCACAGCCATCCGCACATCCGCACAGAACCGGAGCAGGACAAGTGAATTATCAAATAAAACTAAAGGCCAGAGAGCTGTTAAGCTCGGTGAATCTGCGGCGAACCGGGCCGCGAACAAGCATTTTATGTGCGCTACTTGGGGCCGTTAAACCATTGACACAGGATAAGATAGCCGTGAAGCTCGGCGGTGAAGCTCCGGACAAGGTCACGATTTATCGCACACTCGAAACTTTTGTCGAAACAGGTCTTGTACACAAAGCTTATCTACGGGAAAGAACGTGGCATTTCGAGCTTGCACACAACTGCACCGAAAATCAATGTCATCCGCATTTTACCTGTACAGACTGCGGCGACACACATTGTCTGACCGATGTGTCAATTCCATTGGCTGCGACAGTAAAAAAGGGATTCGCTGTAAGCCGTCAGCGTGTTCAACTCGAGGGACTTTGCCCCAAGTGCAACCCGAGGCCGTAGCCGACAAAGCCAAAGTTCGCAGCAGCTTTCTTCAAACTAACATCTGGACAGAACACCTGCTGCTTAATACAATACAGTTATGCGGTTATATCCATTAAAATTTAAGCCGATATTCAGAGACTACCTTTGGGGTGGACATAAGCTGCGTGAGATTTTCGGGAAAGATGTCCCGGAAGAAAAGATTATGGCTGAAAGCTGGGAGATTGTTGATTTGCCGGAGGATAAATCCGTAATCGCAAACGGGCCGCTTGCCGGTAAGATTCTGCGAGAGGTGATAAAGGAATATCCGAAAGAAATTATGGGGGATGAGAATGTTAAGCCGCCATTTCCACTGTTGATAAAGTTTCTGGACTGTGCCAATGTTTTGAGCGTTCAGGTGCATCCCGACCAGCAGGCCTGTAAGCGAATGGGTAAAGGCGACCCAAAAACAGAATGCTGGTACATTATCTCGGCTGAGGCCGGAGCGTTTATTTACAAGGGACTTAAGCCAGGGGTAACAAAGGAGCAATTTGTCGAAGCTCTTAATAAAGGCCATGTCGCCGAGCTTTTGGCAAAGGTGCCTGTTAAGGCCGGAGAGTGTCATTTTCTGCCAGCCGGCACCGCCCACAGCATCGGGGGGGGTATTCTGATAGCTGAGATTCAAACGCCCTCGGACACGACCTATCGCGTCTTTGACTGGAACAGAGTCGATTCATCGGGCAAACACCGGCCACTTCATATCAAGGAAGCACTTGAAAGCATCCATTTCGATCCCTCCGGTGATAACCTTTCTGTAACAACGACGGGGCGGCTGGTGGATTGCGAATACTTCAAGATAGACAAAGGACATCAGGCTGAAAACTGTGAGCTGCTTGTCTCAGCGGGTAAAATGAAAGTTATGATTATTCTGGATGGCTTTGGAATAATTTTAGAAACGGGTGGAAATTCCGTTGAATTCAAGACGGGCGATATTATACTAATTCCAGCCGCTTACGAAGGAGCGGTCCAGTTTGCCGATGAGTCGGAATATCTGACAGTAACTCTTGCGTGAAAAATGAACAGCCCTGAAACCAATAACAGCGGTCGGTTTTCCGAAACAAGTTTAGGAATAGTGTGTCCGATGGCCAATGAGCGGGAAAATGCCATTGAATTTATAAATGCGGTACTGGAACAATGTAAGGGCTTCAAATCCGTGATTTTTTTCGCAGTTTTCGACAAAGCCTGCAAAGACGGCACCTTTGACTTGCTTACGGAATTGCAGGATAAACCATCGCAACTTCAGTTGGTGTGGTCTCCTGAAAACAGATGTGTTGTGGATGCATATTTGCGAGGATATCGTGAAGCTCTTGATACAGGTTGTGACTGGATACTTGAGATTGACGCCGGCTTTAGTCATCAACCGTCGGAGATTCCACAGTTCTTTGATAAAATGGGTCAAGGTTATGACTGCGTTTTCGGGAGCCGTTTTTGCCCAGGCGGAGATTTTTCAGACGCCCCATTCGGCCGTTATTTAATCAGTCGCTGGGGAAGCGTCATAACGAATGTTCTGCTCGGAACAAAACTAAAAGATATGACGAGCGGTTTTGAATCATTTACCAATGCCGCCCTACAAAAGATTATGGAGAAGGGAATTCAATCCCGCGGCCATTTTTTCCAGACCGAAATCAAGGTATATTGTCGGAAGCTGCGGTTCGCCGAAGTGCCGATACATTATCGCAATCCCAGTCAGAATGTAGACAGTTCAGTACTTATGGATGCTTTCAGCAGCCTATTTCGCTTATTCAGAAAGCGTCTTTTGGGCAATTTGTAGTTCGTAAATAGAAAGAGATTCGGTTTTATGAAAGACAAAGTCTGCATCGTAGTAACTTCAATTGCCGCGGCCAATAATGTTCTTCGCAGCTTATCCGAAGGGTGTAGTGAAAGAGGCTATCGGTTTATTGTCATAGGGGATGAGTCCAGCCCCGCGGAATTTCACATTGACGGCTGTGACTTTTACAGCTTAGAGAGACAAAAACAACTCAACCTGAAATTTGCGCGGATTTGTCCGACCAGACATTATGCCCGTAAAAACATCGGCTACCTTCTTGCGATTGGCAACCAAGCTTCAGTAATTATTGAGACCGACGATGATAATATGCCTTGCCAGTCATTTTGGACACCGATGCAGCAAATTCAGAACGCTGCGGTTCTTGAAGGGGCCGGTTGGGTGAACGTTTATCGCTATTTTTCCGAAGAGAATATCTGGCCGCGAGGTTTTCCTCTTGAGCAACTCCGAGAGCCGATACCGCCGTACGACTCGCTTGACCACGCTGAAATCGATTGTCCGATTCAGCAGGGTCTGGCGGATGATAATCCCGATGTCGATGCGATATATCGTCTGATTCTGCCGCTTCCGCAAAGTTTTAGAAAAGACCGCCGAGTCGCACTAACCAACGGTTCGTGGTGCCCTTTCAACAGTCAGAATACGAGCTGGCGGGCGGACGCATTTGAACTACTTTATCTTCCGTCTTATTGCTCTTTTCGAATGACTGATATATGGCGCAGTTTTATTGCCCAGCGAATAGCCTGGCTCAACGGGTGGTCGGTTCTATTTCATGAACCTACGATGACACAGCAGCGCAATGAGCATAATCTGCTGCGCGACTTAAAAGATGAGGTTCCCGGATATCTACATAACAGTAAAATATGCGAGGCTTTATCAGGCCTGCAGTTAGCACCAGGAAGAGATAAAATCGGTGATAACCTTAAAATCTGTTACGAAAAATTAATTAGTATGTCTCTAATAGACGATGAAGAATTAACTTTGCTTGAGGCCTGGCTTACAGATATTAAGCAACTTCGTTAATTCATGGATGACCGGATTTGCCCTAACATATGCAAACTATGAAAAGTAAAAATAATCTTTTTACTTCAAAAAATCCCGCCTCACTCTATTTTGTAATTTTTCTTGCAGCTTTTTTGTTATACGCTGCAACCTGTGCACCGGGACCGCTTTGGCAGGACGCCGGGATGTATCAATACCGAATCTGGCACAACGATATTGAGGGTAAACTCGGGCTGGCTCTTTCACACCCGCTTTATCATATCATAGGCATTGCAGTAAAATACATCCCCATCGGTGAATTCGCACACAGGATAAATATGATTTCTGCCGTTGCAGGTGCATTTACCATTGCAAATTTGTTTTTGCTGCTACGGTTGTGGCTGGGCAAAAATCTTCCGGCAATCTTAGCAGCAATAACGCTTGCTGTTTCCTGGACACACTGGCAGTTTGCCTCAATCGCGGAAGTTTATACTTTGTATTCGGCGTTTTTTCTTGCTGAGTTGATTGTGCTGTTGGAGTATATTAAAACAAGACGGGCAGTTTTTCTATACCTGCTGGGGCTCTTTAACGGGCTGGCAATCGCAGTCCATATGTTTGCTTCTATCGGGTTTATTTGCTATCTCGCATTTTTGATGGTTTTATTAACCAAAAAGCAAATCAGTCTAAAGCATTTTGCAGTTATTACAGTCCTCTCGGTGGCTGGTGCGGCGTCTTACGAATATCTAATCATAAAAAACATCATTCAAAGCGGGGATTTTTCAGCAACTATAGCTTCGGCACTTTTCGGTAACACCTGGCAGGGAGCCGTTCTCAATATAAATCTTTCAGGCAGGTTTATTAAAGAAAATATTATCTTTATGGCTTATAATTTTGCGACGCCTAATGTGCTGTTTTTCTTTGCGGGCCTTTACGGACTTAAGAAGCTTGCTCCAAGCCGTGGATTCGGGAACATTATTTTAGCATTGCTGTTTCTTTTCTTTGGGTTTGCCTTCAGGTACACCGTTCCGGACAGATACGCATTTTTTATGCCGTTTTATTGTATAGTCTCAATTCTCATCGGTGTGGGTTTTGATGTACTTGTAATCAAGCGTAACCGCAGAATTATGACTTACCTGGTTTTTATTGCATCGTTTATAACTATCCCTGTTTATATTGCAGCTCCGATTGCAGCACAACAAATGGGCATCAAACTGCCAACAAAAAGGGAAATCCCCTATCGTAATGATTATATTTGGTTTTTGCAGCCCTGGCAGAGCGGCAATAACGGTCCTGAACAGTTCGCTAATGAAGTTTTCAATATGGTTGAGCGTGAAGCTGTAATCTATGCCGACGGCACTACGGTTTATCCACTCTTGTATGCCCAGCAGGTCAAGGGCGAGCGGCGGGATGTTACTGTAGTATCGGGACATGGCTCAGTAGATAATTTAAAAAATTATGACGAAGATGTTATCGAGAGGCTCTTTGCGGAGCATGCCATTTATGTGGTTTCACCTGTACCTGGATATTGCCCGGAATTTCTGCTGGAGAGGTATGAGTTTCATAAGGCCGGGCTTCTGTGGAAGGCGGCAGATTAAAATTCTTGTGAGTTTTCAGTCTTTCTTGTGAATTGCCCCCCGCAGACCTTCCATCTTCAAATAACCTTTTTTCCATACAACCAGGCCGGAAATTAGAAAGACAACAACATACACGACGGCGGCATAACGCGTTCTTATTTGGCTCATTATCAGGCCAAAAACTGCAGAAATGCCAGCAAGAACGTAGCAAACAACAACTGTTTTCTTCAGCGGTATGCCTCTATCAATCATCTGGTCGTAAATGTGCCCCCTGTCCGAAACAAACAAGGGTCTGTGATTAATCAATCTCCGAACTAATGCGACAGCAGTGTCGAGAATAGGCAGTCCGAAGACAACGATTGAAGCCAACCACCATCTTGGGATGCTTTCGGCAAATAAAATCATCAATGCAGCCATCATAAATCCCAATAACAT
>CAZTKW010000150.1:0-7498 GCA_964614315.1 uncultured Pirellulales bacterium | reverse complement strand
GTAATTTCCTCAAAGACATAGGGGGTATAATAACTTGAGCCGCTTATATAGCCCAGTCTAAGACCTGTGAAAACAGGCGTATGTCCGGAATCGGCCTTAAAAGTAATAAATTCCGTATCCTCAGGCAGAGGCTCGGTCATACTGCCGGTATAAACGGGAAAGCTTATCGGGTTGTCAATCACACCATAATTGCCATCGCGAAGCTGCACGGTATCGCCATAAGCGGCAGCGTTAAAAGCTTTGCCTATAGTCTTCCAGGGTTCACTACTTGTTCCTGGATTGCTGTCGTTGCCAATGGAGGCGTCGAGATAATAAGTTGCTGACAGGCTTGTGCTCGGCAAAGCTGCATTAATTGCAAATATTATGCAGAAAAAAACCTTTTTTAGCCAATGCATACACCACCTCCAAATGATTTGTAACGCTAAGTATCAAACTTTTCTGATGACCATTACTTTATCCCCCCATTTCTGATTGTATAAAGAACGAATAAAGTAAAGATCTTTATGCTATAAAAATTGTATCATAAAAGCAACTGAATTCTTTCTCAGTTTTTTCCAAATTTACCTGCCAACTTAGTCTATCCAACTAAATTTGACCATCTAACCTGCTTTCAAGACAACATTTGCGTTTACTTTAACTACTACACCTATTTTTTTTCATTTAGATTGAAAAATAAAAATTGCTACCCCCATTGATATACCCCGAAAAGAGAAACATCGTTTATTTGTATCTCAACATTTCATTTTTTGCAGTTCATACCCGAAGGATTAAATTTTAGAAAAAAAATAAAATAATAACTTGACAAGCCTTCCTGTTTCTTCTATTTATATATAAATCCTTATGGGCGGCCCTGGTAAAATGAGCCGCGGCATACAGACCTTAAAAAAATATTAAAAAAGGGGAGACGGGTGGTGAGGAGACAGGGTGATGATAAGTCCCTCACAAATCCTGAGTCTCCCTTTTTTTATTGGTGGTGACTTTTTTTAAACTGATATGGTAACACCCCTGCCACTCAACTTAAGCAGGAGTGATATTGAAATTGAGAAAAAAACGCCGAACATTATTCAAGCGGGATGCAAGAAAATGAAAAAACTCAAACGACCACAAACACCCAAAATGCCCCATTCCGGACATAATAAACACCTTTGCTACCTGGTAAACATGGGTTTTCAACATCTCAGGGCCGGAGAATATAAGAAACTCGTACAGAACTCTAATTTCGTATGCAGGAAATGCGGCAGAGGCGCCTCGGATGCAAGGAACCTTTGTGCTCCGGTAAAATTATAAACCGTACAGGCTTTTTCAGCCGGGGCAGAGAGCGGTAAATTTTTTGACAATAAAATTGGTTTTGAGTATATATCAGCAAAGGAAAATATGAAGACAAACGGAACACATCGGCGAATTCTGCTTGGCCTGCTGCTGGTGCTTCTATCAGCATTTTTCTATGCTGTTCACTTTATTGTTTTTCGAGATGCACACCATATTTTTATTTACCTGTTAGGCGATATAGGATTTGTCTTCATAGAAGTACTGCTTGTGACACTTATAATACACCAGCTGTTAAGTGAAAGAGAAAAACGGTCGATGCTGAAAAAACTGAATATGGTCATAGGGGCTTTCTTCAGCGAGGTCGGCACACCTTTACTAAAATATCTCCGGGGCTTTGAAACCGACAGCGATAAAATCGCCAAGCACCTTATTGTTGATGACGGCTGGTCATCGGAACATTTTGACCATGTTGAGGCTTTTCTTAAAAACAGAGATTATTCGATAGATATTCATAAGGGCGACCTCGAAGGGCTGCGGAGTTTTGTTATTGATAAAAGGGGGTTTCTGCTGCGTCTTCTGGAAAATCCGAACCTGCTCGAACACGAAGAATTCACCGAGCTTCTATGGGCTGTTTTTCATCTGGCTGAGGAATTGTCTCACAGAAAGACTGTAAAGGGTCTGCCTGATACCGATTACAAGCATCTGGACGGTGATATAAAAAGGGCATACGGATTGCTGATACGTGAATGGCTTGCTTATATGGAGCATCTTAAGGTCCGTTATCCTTATTTGTTTTCGCTGGCTGTCAGGATTAATCCCTTTGTCCCGGGAGATTCAGCGGAAGTTAAATAGCGTGAAAAAAATGCGTTTGTACTATTTTAGACTATTTTAACAAGGGGTATAAGATAAATGAAATGCGAACGTCGTGAGTTTCTCGGAATTCTGTCAACAGCAGCGACAAAAGCCTTTTTGTTTTCCAACAGCTCATACGCTATGAGCAGCAAACCTGCTGTCGGTGAGAAAACTCCTGTGCAGTTTCCAAAACGCACACTTGGTAAAACAGGAAAGAATGTTTCAATTATAGCTATGGGAGGTATTGTAGTCAAAGATGCCGAACCCTCTCACGCCGCCGGGCTTGTTGCAGAAGCAGTTAAATCAGGTATAAACTATTTCGATGTTGCTCCGACCTACGGTGATGCGGAGCTTAAATTAGGGCCGGCATTGAAACCATATCGCAAGGGGGTCTTTCTTGCCTGTAAAACCACAAAGCGCGACCGAGCTGGCGCTAAGGAAGAACTTCATAATTCTCTCAAACGCCTTCAAACCGACCACCTTGACCTTTATCAGCTACACGGCATAACAGACGTGGAAAAGGACGTCAAAGCAGCCCTGGGCAAAGGCGGCGCTATCGAAACCTTCGTCGAGGCCCGCAGGCAGGGCCTTATCCGTTATATAGGCTTTTCCGCCCACTCAGCAGAGGCGGCCTTAACCGCCATGCGAGAGTTCGAGTTCGACACCATAATGTACCCGGTTAACTTTGCCTGTCACTATAACAGCAACTTCGAAACAAATGTTCTTATTGAAGCAAAAAAACAAAATATGGGCATAATAGCCATCAAGGCTATGGCCAGGCAGCGCCGGCAGAAAAAAGAAAACCGACAGCGTTATCCAAAATGCTGGTATGAGCCGATTGACGACCCGGACTTTACACGTAAATCCCTAAGCTGGTCTTTGGCCCAGGGAATTACGGTTGCTATTGGGCCTGGTGAAGAAAGTCTTTATAAAATGGCGGTTGAGCTTGCGCCAAAGTGTGCACCGCCTACCGGCTCGGAGTTGTTGGAACTGGAGCAATCTGCGGCTGGTCTTGAGCCAATTTTCACATGAGTTTTACCATATAAGTCGGTTGCAGTGATGGGAATGCATTGGCTCCAGGAGTAGCTTATTGTTCCTTAGGAACATGTGAAAAACTAACCCTGAACAAAAGTTTTGAGTTAGGAGATTAAACTATGAGCGGAGCAAAGGTTTTAACTAAAAGACAATTGAGAGGACTTGTTTTAGGGATTCTGGCAATTTTATTGGTGACATTTAGTTCCTGTGTTTCGAGCAATAATTTCGTTTCGTCACAAAAGGAAAAGATACCGGTTATTTTAGATACGGACATCTGTGACGACATTGACGACACCTGGGCATTGATACTGCTCCTTCAATCGCCCGAGTTCGATATTAAGCTGGTTACAACCGCAGTCGGCAACACCATACAGAAAGCAAAAACTGTCGCTAAGATACTTGAAACCGCCGGCAGAACAGATGTACCCATCGGCATCGGCATACAACACCACAAAAAAGGACACAGGCAGGACGAATGGGTAAAAGACTACAAGCTGTCATCATATCCGGGCAAGGTTTATCAGGATGGCGTGCAGGCCATAATTGATACGATAATGAAATCTCCAAAACCAATAACACTGGTTGCCGTCGGTCCACTACCTAATATCGCCTCAGCGCTTGAGCGTGAGCCGGGAATAACCAAAAAAGCAGGATTTGTCGGGATGCACGGCAGCATTCGCCGGGGATATAACGGCAACTCCAAACCCAGCGCCGAGTATAATGTGAAGGCTTATGCTAAAGAAGCAAGGAAGGTCCTTTCAGCCGGCTGGGACGTTACAATTACGCCTTTGGATACCTGCGGCATAGTTCATCTCGAAGGAGACAAGTATCAAAAAGTGCTGAAAAGAAACAGCCCTTTAACCAACGCTTTAATAGAAAACTATCGTGGGTGGTACAGGCAGGGAATAGTGAATAAGGAGAAAGACTTGAACGAAGCAGAGGTTAATAAAAAGGTCGATGAAAAACTAAATTCGAGCAGCACGACACTTTTTGATACAGTTGGTGTTTATCTGTCGATGTCAACTGAACTGGTAAAAATGGAAAAGCTGGGAGTCAGGGTCACCGATGACGGGTACACCCGAATCGACGATAAAGCAAAGATGATTAACTGTGCTACCGACTGGAAGGATTTGGGCGCCTTCGAAGACTTCCTGGTTGATAGATTGACAAAGTGAACGGAATGCAGATTAATGTTCTGAGGGTTTTAAAGCAAAGGCCGGCAGGAACAAAGTCCTGCCGGCTTTAACTTTAATCAAAATCGGGACAAAAGAACTCGAATCGAAAACCTTCAATTCAATCCGTTAAAATATCATACATAACAATCAACAAACTGTCCGGCCAAACCATTATCAACTGAAACTGCTGCTATGTTCGACCGGCCGGCATAGCTAACTGAATTGCTCTTATATTTGAACCCGGTATCGGTTTCGTGGGGATTATTCTCCGGGCAAGCCGCAGAGTGCGAAACGCCGCCGGCTTTATCAAGAGTAACCGACCTAATAACTCTGCATGAAATTCTTTTTACCATATACATCACACCCCCAATAACAACTATATTAGCAGATTTGAGCGGTCAAATCAAGACAATTAGTCCCAGCCGAGCCTTTAGAGCTTATATTTCTTCCATTTTAATCAATACCATATGTATAACAGTGATATTATAGGACAGGGAGAAAAAATTTATAAGGCAGGCAGCCTTGTATATTACGGCTGTGTTATTGCTCGGAGCTGATAGCCAAATACCCTCTGATTTGTTGCCTATAAAGCAGAGGCAACAGCTAAATATCTCAAAAACCATCAATTCAGCGGAAAAAACCGCAAACATCTCAGGAAAGGCTAAAGTTTCCGCTAAATTCACCGAAAATAAGGTAGGTATTGTTACGTAAAGTACCAGGTAATAAGGGAAATATTATAGCTGTACAAATAAGGTTCTCAGATGAATACACGAACGTATTCTCACTGTCATAAAGGGAAAGCTCAAAAAAGATTTCAGGCAAAGCAAATTTAAAGAACCAAGGGGGTAAAATGGTAATATCCCAAACAGAACTAAAATCAGAAGTCATAGAATTATCGGCTAAAGCCTTTGAAACGTTTTTTAAAGATATCTCCGATATGTTTAGTGTTAAGCTGGAATGCGCACAGCAGGAAGTTTCAGAGGGGACTATCGATGATATCAAAAAACGTTTTGGTGGTCTTGTAGCCGTCAACATCGTCAAAGCCGAGGGCGTCCTGGACGGCATTTTCCATTTAATATTTGACCAGGAAGGACTGTCCACGCTGGCAGGTGTTGTAATTATGCTGCCGGAGGAGCAAATTCTGGAAAACAGAAAAAACAACTCGGTTGAATATACACAAGAACTAAGTGATACAATCGCTGAAGCCGGCAATCTGCTGGTTGGGGCATGGGACAGGGTCTTTCGTGAAAACATCGAAGGCCATGGTGATTTTGCTCGGACAAACAGCTTTATCGGCGAGCCCTGGGACGAACCAGGGGCAAAGATAGGCTTATCCGAAAACACCGAATTTGTGCTTGTATCTTATGCAATGACACTCGGTTCATCCCCTGCCTGCAACTGTGGGGTCATATTCCCAAAAGTGCTCCTTGGAGAAGCCACCGAAACAGATACCCAACTCGCCTCACCCGAGCAGGAAACAACAACCGAGGAACAACCATCCGCCGAACAGCAGACTCCAGTTGAGCAGGAAACAGCAAACGAGGAAGAACCATCTGCCGAACAACAGACTCCGGTTGAGGAGGAATCCCCCTCTGAAGAAGAAGCATCCGCTGAAGAACAGCCTCCGGTTGAGGCAGAAACAGTAAACGAGGAAGAACCATCTGCCGAACAACAGACTCCGGTTGAGGAGGAATCCCCCTCTGAAGAAGAACCATCCGCCGAAGAACAGACTCCAGTTGAACAGGAAACAGCAAACGAGGAAGAACCATCCGCCGAACAGCAGCCTCCAGTTGAACAGGAAACAGCAACCGAGGAAGAACCATCCGCCGAACAACAGCCTCCAGTTGAACAGGAAACAGCAGCCGAGGAAGAACCATCCGCCGAACAACAGCCTCCGGTTGAACAGGAAGCAGTAACCGAAGAAGAACCATCTGCTGAAGAACAGACTCCAGTTGAGGAGAATACTGCTCCTGAAGAAGCATCTGCTGAACAAGATGCTCCAGTTGAGCAGGAAACAACAACCGAGGAACAACCTTCTGCCGAACAACAGCCTCCAGTTGAGCAGGAAACAGTAACTGAAGAACAAGCCTCGGCTGAAGAAGAAACATCTGCTGAGAAAGCCGAAGATGAAACAACAGTGACAGAACAAAGCAAAGAGCCCGCCGGTGGCGAGATTTCTGAAACCATTCAAAGAATGACACAATCACAGCCTGAACTGCCGAATGAAGATACCCCAGCCACGATGGCAGAGAACCAGCAGTTTAGCACTGCCGGCATATCTCCAGCAGCATGCGCAAAAGACATTATGCAAAAAGAGGTCGTCTGGGGCAGTGCCGATGACAGCGTGCAGCGGGCCCTGACAAAAATGCAGCAGGCCGACAGTGGTTATATGATGATAGGCGAGGATGGAGCCCCGGAAGGAATTGTATCAAAGTCTGATATCACAGGAGCAATCAGCCCTTACCTGCGGCCTATATTTGCCAAATGGCACAGACCGCTGGATGATGCCACGCTTCAAATCAAGGTCAAATGGATAATGAGCCGCCCTGTTCACACGGTAAAACCCGAGACATCGCTTGTAAACATAATGGGTACTATGCGTCAATCCGGGCTGCGGGCACTGCCTGTAATGGATCAGCAGGGCAACATACAAGGCATGGTGACGGTATTTGATATCTTCAAAACGCTGATTAGCGAAAATTCAGAGGCAGCCGTCGTAGGCAAAACATCACAAGCCCCTCCCCTGGCGTAAAACTTATCCCCCTCAAACACAGGTCCTGATACAAACCGACACAAAAAGAACAAAGTGAAAAAATCGGGGAGACAGGATTTCCCGCAGTCCCTTGGGGACACCTGTCGGCGGACGCCCTACGGCGGAACCTGCGACCTCTGCGTCCCGAAAGAATCATTCGCGCTCATAACTCTTTTATTAACAATCGGTTGCAAGACATAAATTTGGGCAAAATAAACGCTTGTGTCTACATTATTGCAACATTCTAAATGCCTATATGGACATAATAAAAAATGCTCGTGTGACATTTTTAATGACAAATATTTGCTTGCATTCTCCAAATTTCTTGCAGATAGAAACGACATGAAATATTATGGTGATGTTTGTGTAATATCAAAGAAAGTCGGGTGGAAATATGAAAGATATTAAGCGATTG
>CAZTKW010000149.1:244-7506 GCA_964614315.1 uncultured Pirellulales bacterium | reverse complement strand
ATCTCCAAGCAATGAAGCTTGTTATGTATGGCAAATTCTTTACGATATACCTGAAGGGTACACAATAGAACTGGAAGCAAAACATTCAGCCGCATACAAGCAAGGTGCTTTTTGTTTTACTGCTTGGTCAGATTCAAATAAAGATGGCTTACCTGACACTCGAATAGCTACCTCTGAACTCAAGACAGCAAAAAGAAAAGGCCAATGGAGTAATTGGAAATTTGTCTCAGATGGAAATCCAATATTTGTTGGCATTACAACAAAGACAAAAATTTCGCTTTTTTTCCAAAACGCAGGATCGCTAAAAGGTTACACCGGATTAAGCAGTCGGATGTTTTATTCACGAAAGTTCGATTTCAAACCTCAAAAAAGTGTAGAGCCTCGCTATATTAATCTTCGTGTGAAAATCACAAACGATCAAATCTAACAGCTTTCATAGAAAACTTTGTTACTCTGCATATAAGTTGATCCGATTCTAAGCAAAGCGATTGGTTAACAGCAGTAGAGATATAACTATCGAATTCAAAAACGGAGACCGTCCTTGTTTACTGAATGATTATTTCCACGGCCTGCGGGCAGGCCATTTTTACCTAAAAGAATCATTCTTGGCAACGGCATTCAGCGGCGGCACAAGAAATCGTTCTATATCATTTACAACGTCATGTAATTCAAGTTTACTGGTCCACAAAAAAGCCTTCCACTGCTTTGCTTGCTGAACTGCCCCTGTTTTTATTTGGGCGCTTGATTTTACGAGGTTGTTTTTGGGCTTTGGGAGTGGGATATAAGGCAAATATAACTGATTGTTGTTTGCGATACATGTAAAAAACGAATTCCAGTGTCGCTGTAAGATTTATGCGTTCAGTTTCCAGAGTGTTAACCGGCCAATACACATCAACGCATATGCGTTGAGTGTATGGACCGCGGAGATTCAGGGGGGCCATCAGGCCCCCCGTGAATCTCCTTCGAGAGTCGAGAACCTATGTGAGATTGTCCCGAGCCAAGCGAGAGAGGTCCTGCCGAGGTATTATTCTGAACTTTCTTGAATTTTACTCGTAAATTGTTAAAGTATAACGGTTATGATAAAACACAAAATAATAATATTACTTTCGGTTTCTATATGCTTTAGCCACGTCAATGGCTTGTTTACGGTAATATGCCATGGGGCTAATGGTCATATTGCTGTAGAGCCCATCCTCCACAATCACTGTGATTGCCACGATTCCGAGGGGAGTAGCCACCCAAAAGATTTCAGTGAATCTGGTATTGAACTGTCAAGTGACCACAGCCATTGCAAAGATACTCTGGCAGCGTCAGGCGTAGTCATTTCTATTCGAAAAAATACTAAGACTCAACTTGCCAAAGTTTTTGTACAAGGCCTTTATCAGAAATCAATTTCTGACCACATGACATCTTCTTTCAGGCATCCTCTTTTATGGAATACTGAATTATCTCCCTTTTTTACACCGCTGCGAACGATAATCCTTCTGGCGTGATCTTGCCCTCCAACTTTTCTGTTTAATTCTTCAACTATTGCCTTCAGTGACAGTCTATCCAGTCAGGCAATGGTTTGTATTAATTGTCAATTTTAAGGAATGATATTCATGCGGTATCGAAAATTTATGTTTGCTTTGCTGCTTGTTACAACTTTGATAGTGGGTTGTGAGGAACAATATATGACTGAGGTCTATCATGGCGAGCTTCAAAATATCAACGAAACCAGCTTGACATATGCCTCTGAGTCATCTTCTGAGCAGCGAATCGAAACAGCAGAAATCACTGAGCCAAACGGAATTTTAACGCTGAGGCGGGCGTTAGCTTTAACCTTAATGCATAATCCGGAATTAAAGGCGTTTTCTCTGGAAATCAGAGCGGCCGAAGCACGGGAATTACAGGCAGGCCTTTGGCCTAACCCGGAACTTGAGGTCGAAGTTGAAGAGGCTGGCGGCACTGGTGATAGAAGCGGATTTGACGCCGCAGAGACCACCATTCAATTAAGCCAGCTTATTGAACTGGGTGACAAGTCTCAAAAACGAAAAAAAGTAGCTTCATTTGAAAAGCAATTGGCCGGCCTGGATTATCAAAATAAAAGATTGGAAATTTTTAGCGAAGCGGCAAAAGCATTTATTTTGGTATTGAAAGCTCAGGAAAAACTTCAGTTATCTAATGAGTTATTAAAACTCTCAGAACAATCATTTGAGGCTGTGGAAAAGAGAGTCAATGCAGGTAAGGATTCGCCGTTAGAAAAAACAAGAGCATCTGTTGCTCTGGCAAATGTTAAGATAATGCATCGTGAAACTCAGCGGAATCTCGAATATACCGGAAAGCAACTGGCCTCTTTCTGGGGACAGGATAAGCCGCTCTTTGAACAGGCAGCAGGAGATTTAAATACTATCGAGCAATTGCCGACATTGGAAAAGTTGATAAACCTGCTGAAATTGACTCCGGAATACGCCCGGTGGGAAGCTGAGATTAAAAAAAGCCGGGCCGTACTGGATTTAGAAAAATCCAAAGCAGTCGGTGATATTACCATTGGTGCAGGCATTCAAAGATTCAACGAAACCGATGACAACGCTGTTGTTTTCGGCGTTTCTATTCCTTTGCCTCTATCAGATAGAAACCAGGGAGCTAAACAGGAGGCAGCTTATAACTTGGCTAGGGCGAGAGAGGAGCAAAAAGCTGTATGGTTAAAACTGCAGAATGAGTTTAACCGGGCTTATCAGGAACTCACAAACTCGCTCAGCCGGGCAGCGTCACTGAAAGGCGAAGTATTACCGGCCGCATTGGAAATGTTTAATGCTGCTAAAACAGCATATCAGGAGGGCAAAGTTGATTACCTGAATGTGCTTGATGCTCAGCGTACTCTCTTTGAGGTCAGAAATGAGTATATCGAAAGTCTGGCCGCTTATCATATCGCAAGGAATGAGATTGAGCGTTTTATAGGCAAGAAAATCGAAACTGTCAACATTTCAGAAAGTGAGCAATGATATGAAATCTCAAAAACGTATTGCAATAATAGCTGTTGTTCTTGCTGTCTGCCTTTTGGGCTATCTAACAGTTCACAATACAGCCCATGACAACCCCGAGCACGACCATACACAACACGCTGCAACGCCTTATGCCCCTGATGCGCACGAAGGTTACGGTGAAGATGAAAACCAGGGGCAAGCTATAGAATTAACTCCGGAAGAAATTCGCCAAATCGGTTTAGAAACAGCAGTAGCGAGCCCTGGGACGGTTGATATTCATATTAATCTAACCGGTGAAATCAGAGTTAATCAGGATCGAATGGCTCATGTTGTACCTCGCGTAGAAGGAGTTGTTACTGAGGTCAATAAGAAACTTGGTGACACAGTTAAAGCAGGTGAGGTTATAGCTGTAATTGAAAGCCGGGAATTGGCGGATGCAAAGGCTGGCTATCTGGCAGCCGTTGAAAGGTGCGAGATGGCTAAACTTTCTTTCGACAGAGAAGAAAAACTGTGGAAAGAAAAAATATCCTCTGAGCAGGATTATCTGGATAAGAAGCAGGCATTGACTGAAGCATGTATTGAGAAACGAGCCGTGGAGCAAAAACTCCATGCGATTGGTTTTGATGAATCATATCTTAAGAAACTTACCGGTGAGCCGGAACAGCTTTTGACCATATTTGAAATAAAAGCACCTTTTAAAGGCACCATTATTGAAAAACACATAGTACTTGGCGAGTTGGTTGGGACCGAGTCAGCTGTTTATATTGTTGCGGATTTAAGTTCTGTCTGGGTTGATTTGCAGGTTTATCCTAAAGACCTCAAATATGTCAGGGAAGGACAAAAAGCTACTATTTCCGCTGACTCCGAGATTCCTGATGCCGCCGGTATTATCAGTTATGTAGGTCCAATTGTGGGGACGCAATCCAGAACGGCCTTGGCTCGGGTAGAACTTCCAAATGAATCGGGTGTCTTCAGGCCGGGTCTCTTTATAAATGCCCGGGCAGCTGTTTCAAAAACTCAGGCGAAGGTTGTTGTGCCGAAAAACACAGTACAATCGCTTGAAGGCCGAAAATGTGTGTTCATTAAAGATGACCATGGTTTTGAACCGTCATTTATTGAAATTGGGCTTGAGAATACTACCCATGTAGAGGTCCTTTCTGGCTTAACTGCCGGGCAGGAATATGTAACAAAGGGTGCATTTGCCTTGAAATCCAAAATTGTAACCTCAACGCTCGATAGCCATGCCGGCCATGGTCATTAGTAAGGAGCATAACTTATGCATCATAAAATAGTTCATATATCGTTGCATTATAGATTCTTCGTGATATTGGGAATCTTAGGCGTTACCGCCTTGGGAATCTATCAATATAATCAATTGCCGGTAGATGCATTTCCCGACATTTCTCCTGTCATGGTGCCGGTCTTTGCTGAGGCACATGGTATGGCACCGGAAGAAGTTGAAAGATTGATTACATTCCCAATAGAGACTGCGATGAACGGCCTGCCTGGAGTTAAACAAATAAAATCCACCTCAGCATTTGGAATGGCTGTCATCTATGTCTATTTCGAGGATGATATCGATATCTATTTTGCTCGCCAAATTGTATCAGAAAGACTTAACGAAGCCCTCTCTCAACTTCCCGAGATGCACGAACCGCCGACACTGGGACCCATATCAACCGGCCTGGGGCAGATTTTCATTTATTATCTTGCAATGGATGAAAATACGGACACAGAAGGAAAAGACCCAGCCACATATCTTCGTGAAATCAATGACTGGGTTGTTAAGTACCAGTTGCAGACCGTACCGGGTGTTACCGATATTCTTTCAATTGGCGGCCATGTCCTTCAGTATCAGATTCGCGTTAATCCCCATTTTCTAAACAAATACGGTATTGGCCTTGAAGATATAGTTACCGCTGTTACAAAAAACAATGAGAATGCCGGCGGTCAGTTCATCGTCCTCGGCAGTGAGGAATATCTTGTAAGAGGTATAGGTTTGCTGGAAGACCTTGAAGGTATAAGAAATATTCATATAAAGGTGGTCGAGGGCACCCCTGTCAAAATCAGGGACATTGCCGAGGTCGAATATGGCAAAGAAATCCGCCGAGGTGTCGTTTCAAGAAATGGCAGCCGGGAAGTTGTCTCCGGTATTGTCATGAAACTATTCGGAACAAATACATCACAGGCTATTGAACAGTTATATGAAAAAATTCCTGACCTTCAGAAAGCTCTTCCCAATGGCATTCATCTTGTTCCATACTATGAGCAGGCTGAACTCGTCGAACAGGCGACCTGGACTGTGAAAAAGGCGCTGCTGCAGGGTGCCGTTTTAGTTATCGTTATTTTATTCGTATTCCTTGGAAATCTCAGGTCTGCTTTTATAGTCTCTCTTGCTTTGCCTTTATGTGCCTTTATTTCAATCATCCTGATGCGGCTGACCGGAATCTCTGCAAATCTGATGTCACTCGGCGGTATTGCTATCGGTATCGGAATGCTGGGCGATGGAGCTATTGTCATGGTGGAAAACATATTTCACCATCTTAACACAAACGCAGGCAATACCCTCGCCAGGAAAATCGACATCATTTATGAAGCCGCAAAAGAAGTAGCCAAACCGATTATCTTTTCCATACTGATTATTATTACTGTATTTCTTCCCGTCTTCAGCCTTGAGAATGTCGAAGGCAAGATGTTCTCCCCGATGGCCTTCACGTTGTGCTTTGCTCTGTTTGGTTCTTTGCTTATTGCGATTATCGCAGCCCCTGCATTGTGTACATATATATTGAAGGCTAAAGCTCATAAAGAATTTGTATTAGTTACTTATTTGAAAAAAATCTACCGGCCCTTATTGGTCTGGGCGATAGTTCATAGGAAAAGGGTCCTGCTTTTTGTGCTTATCGCCTTTGTATTGAGTCTTATCTCCGTACCTTTTCTTGGTACCGAGTTCATCCCCACGCTGGAAGAAGGTTCGATTCTGATTGGCGTAACAATGGCCCCTTCGACCTCCCTTGAGAAAGGCACCGAGATTATTCAGTCTCTTGAAAGAAAGATTATCAAATTCCACGAGGTTGAGCAAGTTATCTCTCGTGTCGGCCGTCCCGAGGCCGGCAGTCATCCTCATCCGGTTAATTATGCCGAGATTCACATCGAGCTGAAAGAACACAAAGACTGGGAAAATTACAAAAACAAAAAACAGCTTATCGCCGCCCTCGACAAATCCCTGTCCGCCTATCCTGGCCTGCAGTTGAATTTCACCCAGCCCATTCAAAATGCCTTTGATGAGCTTCTCTCTGGTATTAAGGCACAGGTGGCGGTAAAGCTCTTTGGTGAGGATTTAAGTGTCTTAAGAGACAAGGCCAATGAAATCCGAAATGCGATAGACAATATCCCAGGACTTGTTGACCTTGCAGTTGAACAGAGTTTCGGACAGCCGCAAATTCAGGTTATCGCCGATAGAAAAGCGTGCGGGCGATATGGCATTAATGTCAGCGAGATACTTGAACTCGTCGAGTTTGCTATTGGCGGTGAAGTAATTGACAATATCTATTTGAACACGCGTCGTTTTGGTATTCACGTTCGTTATCAGGAGCAATTCCGCTCAGACCCGCAGGTTATCGAAAACCTTCTGGTTCATACTGAAAATGGAAACCTGATACCTCTTAAAGAAGTTGCCCGGGTTAAGGAAGTAGTTGGCCCTGTTCAGATTAACCGCGAAAAGAACCAGCGCCGATGGATTGTCCAGGGCAACGTCAGAGATAGAGACCTCGGCAGCGTCATCGCCGATATAAAGCAGCGCATAAGCAGCACAGTTGATTTGCCTGCTGGTTGTTTTATCGAGTATGGCGGCCAATTTGAAAATCAGCAAAGAGCAATGGCTCGTCTTTCAGTTATCGTCCCGGTTGTGCTGATTTTGATATTCCTGCTTCTGTATTTAACATTTGGCTCACTGAATGAGGCGTTCCTGATTATTATAAATGTTCCTCTTGCCTTAATCGGCGGCGTATTGGGTCTATTCATAATGAGAGAATACCTTTCCGTGCCGGCTGCGATAGGCTTTATCGCTCTCTTTGGTATCGCTGTTCAAAACGGCGTTGTCCTGGTCAGTTACATTAACCAGTTAAGGCAGCAGGGCATTGAAACTAAAGAGGCTATAGTCACAGGTGCCTTACAGCGATTACGGCCGGTTCTTATGACCGCCGGAACTACTGTTCTTGGCCTGATGCCTTTATTACTTTCGCGCCGAATAGGCTCCGAAGTCCAAAGGCCTCTCGCCTCTGTAGTTGTCTTCGGCCT
>CAZTKW010000149.1:0-234 GCA_964614315.1 uncultured Pirellulales bacterium | reverse complement strand
CATCTGCGACCATATTAACCTTATTTGTAATACCGGCCTTCTATCCTTGGTTCGCAGTAAAGCTCGATAGTGAGGAATAAATTTACACAACTTAATTTCAGGAAGTCAGGATTATGAGATGCCGTAGAGTTTGCTGTCATGGTCACATTTTTCTATAAAGAAAAAGTCGATATGATTTAGACTTCTTAAATTCATCAGCGGTTCGTCCATCGTTAAAATATTTGTCGTACATTT
>CAZTKW010000148.1:5695-7513 GCA_964614315.1 uncultured Pirellulales bacterium | reverse complement strand
CTGCGACCTCTGCGTCCCGAACGCAGCGCTCTAGCCAAGCTGAGCTACTCCCCGATAATTAACAATCACGAATATACCACAAAAACTCTTGATTCGCAAGCCGCATCCCAGCCAATTTTTCCTTTTCTTGAGACCCTCGGGTACTTTTGAGGTATCGTTCCCGCTTAACAGCAAAGGTCCTGTCCGGATGAGTTTCGCTATAAAGCAATGTCCAGGGGCCGTTCTGCCGAGTGTATCTTCCACCGCGACCGGTATTATGTTCCTCCATCCGGCGAGATAAATCATCGGTGTGTCCAATATAAAATCTTTCTGTCTTAAGACTTCTAAGTATATACACGTAATACACCGATGTACTCTCGTCACACACTCAGCTTTCTTCTCCTAATCGGTTATAGAGGATTTGCCGCAGGCCGCCTTACCGTTGAACCTGCGACCTTCCCATAGGGACGCTCTAGCCAAGCTGAGCTACTCCCCGGTAAATCAAGCAAGTCAATATAGCATACCGGCTGACAAATTACAAACTATATTAAATTTACAGGGTCGATATCTATAGCAACCTTGACCGCCGGCCGAACAGGCCCGACACTTTTCAGGCTCGTAAATAAACGCATAATAATTTCCGCTTCCGGCGCCTGGATAATTATCTGCATCCTGTGGTATCGCTGTATTCGACTTATCACCGCCGGCATCGGCCCGCGAATAATCACCTTCAAACCCTCACGCTCGACTATATGGTCGATATTTGAACGCATATTCTTGGAAGCGGCCTCAAGCTTGTCAAATTTTATATCTCTCATAACAATCGCCGCCAACCGCCAGAAAGGCGGCAAATTACAGACCCTGCGATGCTTTAATTCCTCTCTGATAAAACCGTCAAAATCGCCTTTAACTGCAAACTGTATGGCCGGCTGCTCGGCCAGAAATGTCTGAACGAAGACCGTACCCTTTTTTTCCGACCGACCCGCACGCCCGGCTACCTGAGATATCAATTGAAACGTCCTTTCGTTCGCCCTGAAATCCGGCAGATAAAGAGACGTATCGGCGCTGATTATTCCAACAACGGTTACATTCGGAAAATGCAGACCCTTCGCCAGCATTTGCGTCCCCGCCAATATATCAATTCGCCCCCGCCCGAAATCCCTCAGCACCCGGTAATAGTCTTTGCCCTGCATAGAATCGCTGTCAACTCTCCTAACCCGCGCGCCTTCAAATCTCTCGGCCAGTTCCTCTTCCAGCCGTTGCGAACCAAGACCTATCATAGCCATACCTTTGCTGCACAGAGGGCATTTTTCAGGTACAAGCGTTTGCGCCCCGCAATGATGGCACATCGCATGACCGTAATTTATATGTCTGCCGGTAACTGTCGCCATTTGTTCACTGCCGTGGTAAAGCCGTCTCTTCGATTTGTGAAAAGTCAGCGTAACATCGCAATTACGACAATGCAGAGTATGTTTGCAGGATGGACAGAACACAAAATTACTGTAGCCACGCCTGTTCAACAGCAATATCGCCTGTTCTTTTTTCACTAATGCCTCTTTCAGCCGCTCCGCTAACGGTTCGCTTATCAGGCAAACGCCCTTCTGCACCGAATATCCCTCCCGCAAGTCGACAAGTTTCATTTCCGGAAAGGCCAAATCCATCACTCTTTTGGGCAGCCGAACCAGGTTAAAATGTTTTTTTTGACTGCAGTTAAGCAATGTCCCCAGTGACGGCGTAGCGCTGCCCAAAATACAATGTGCATTCGCCAGTTGTGCCCGCTTTATCGCCACGTCCCTGCCGTGATATCGAGGCGCCGTGTCCTGCTTGTAACTCGGCTCA
>CAZTKW010000148.1:863-5685 GCA_964614315.1 uncultured Pirellulales bacterium | reverse complement strand
TCGACAACAATAAGTCCCAGCTTCGGCAATGGTGCAAATACCGCTGAGCGCGCCCCGATAACCACATCCGCATCCCCGGCCTTTATCTTCTGCCACTGGCTATTGCGCTGAGCGGCAGTCAATCTCGAATGCATCACTGCTACTCTCTCAAACCTCGCACCGAACCGCTGAACCGTCTGGGCCGTAAGAGCAATTTCAGGAAGCAGCACTATCGCGGCTTTGCCCTTTTGCAAACACGCCTCTATCGCCCTTATGTAAAGCTCCGTCTTGCCGCTGTCCGTAACGCCGTGCAAAAGCGTAACACCGAACTTCCCCGATTCTATTTGCCCCTTTATTTGCCCCAGCGCCTTTTGCTGGTCCTCATTAAGAACTATTTTCCCCGTCCTTATTAACATTTCCTCGTCAATAACCGGCAAAGATTTAAATGCCGTCCTCTGGACTGTTTTTATAATCTGCTTTTCAGCTAACTTTTTTATCGGCGCACCGCTGCAGCCGGCCTCTTCCAATAACCCCTTCAGTTCCACCGCACTTTCCGAATCAAAAGCCCCCCTGCCCCTTAGCAGTTTGACAATCTGCTTTTGTTTTTTACCCCTTAATTGCTCGCTCACCTCTTCACTACCCGAAGTCAGGTAAACATATTTTTGCTTTTTGACCCCTATTCCTTTTTTCACCGCCGCCGGAACCATCGCCGCCAAAACCTGACCCAGCGGACAAACATAGTAGCTCCCTATCCATCGCGCCAACTCCATAAGCTCGGCATTCACCAATGGTTCTCTATCTACAGCCTCCGATATTTTTTTTAACTTGCGCCCCCTGCCGCGCCCTGCAAAAGATTCTTCTGCCGAAATATCCGACTCCACACAAAAACCGATTTCCGCCTTATTCCGCCTGCCGAAAGGAGCCTTGACCCTCTGACCAACCCCTATCGGCCACAATCTCTCCGGAACAAGATAATCGAACTCCGTATCGACCCCCGCCTCGAACGCAACTCGAATAATATGCCCCCTGCTGCTTTCGACCTCTCCCGTTTCAAACAAACTATCGGTTTGATATCTGATGCTCATTTGGCGGATTTTCGAATCTCATTAAAATCTTCTTTAAGCCTCTTGATTTCTTCGCCAACCTCTCCCACCTTGCTTGCCGATCGCCATCCGGCCAGGGCCCCGAAACAAGCTGCTATGGCAATAATCAATAAGACCCCGACAGGTATCATTGACATCATCAAAACATTCCCGGGTATTTTGACTTCCACCGGCAAAGCTTTATCGCTATGTATATCGGCCTTGATTGATAACTCTCGGTCGAGCTTTAAACCCACTTCCAGGGGCGAATCTTCATCGGCCAGCACCTGAACTTTCACAGGTTTGCCTTCATCCGCCTGACCCTGAACTATAACCGGTATGTTCTCTTCGCCCTCCATTACCAGTTTGACCGGTATCCTTTTATCCTCCTGAACCTGTAGTTCGACAGGCAACCCTCTGTCATTCTGCACTTCTATTTTAACAGGTAGTGCCTTTTCGGCCTCGACTTTTGCTTCCACTGGAAAAGGTTTAACGCCCCGCACTCCAACTGTAACGGGCACTCCTATATAACTCTTTTCCTCTTCTTCTGCATATTTCTTTTGTTCGACTCTTTCCGCACATCCGGCCAACGAAAAAATTGTCATCAGGATTAAAACCAGTTTCTTCATTTCTATTTACTCCTCAAATTTTGTATTTGCCGGCGATTGTCCCAGTTTGAAACAGCTATGTCAAGGTTTCAGCTTTTAGCTTTGTATGACAGGAAAACAAGTATACAATGCACGGATATTGCAACAGCAGCACAACTAAAGGACAGACTAAGCAGAAAGGCCTCAGTATGTTCAACTATATCATTTCAAAACTTCACGCTTCTGCATCAGGCGCTGTCTTTAACCTTTGGCAGAAAAAAAACAAACCGACTATGCTGATAATGATTTCGTTAATGTACCTGCTCACCGGCTGCAGGACCAGAAACAAGGCATCATTCATTTACCCCGTTTGCGGCCCGCCTTATGAAGAATGCTCTCCCGAAATGAGCGCATACAAATCTGTTCAGCTCCGCACCAACCAACAGGACCCGAACCTTGCTCTGGCTATGGCCGTCTCCGGAGGAGGCCACAGAGCCGCAAATTTCACCGCCGGAGTAATGCTCGGATTGGAAGAATTATCAAACCACGATTCAACTCACACTAACATCCTTTCGCAGGTCGATTATTTTTCAACTGTCTCCGGCGGCGGCTTCGCCGTAGCGGCATACATATCCACCCTTCACGACTATCTTTACTTCAAAGGCACAGACAATGATTATTCTTTTGCCGCAACGCTTCGATACCCCCCCGAAAACTGGCCTCCGGTAAACTGCCAATCCGGCTGTAAGTCCGACGAACAACCGCCCCCCGACCAGCTAACAGACCCATGTATCACAAGAGCACTTCAGGGCTTCTATCCGGAGTTTCTGAACAAGTTCCTTGAGGAAGTCCTTTTCGGTATGACCCTCGGCAAACTCGGCAAACCCTGTCAGCTCGAACAAGTCATTGATAACGACCTGCTTGGATACTGCTGGAGAAAGAGAAAACTTGAATCGTCAGCCTCCGGAGAAAATTCGAATGTAAGCCTCACACTCAGTGACCTCTTTATTCGAAAAAACGATTCAGATACACAAATTAATCTGCCGTACTGGGTAGCCAACGCCACCGCTTATGAAAACGGGGCCATCTTCACCTTTACGCCTGATTTCCTCAGCCTATACGATATCACCGGATATAAGCACCGCTCGAAAACATACAAATACGATAGCACAAAGGACAATTACGACGAATTTATATGGAACGTCCCGCTGTCACTGGGCGTAGCTGCCAGTGGAAACTTCCCGGTAGTTGTTCCATCCACAACTCTTAACAGCTCGATGGACCCGAACAATCCATATCTGCACCTCTTGGACGGCGGTATGGCAGAAAACCTCGGTGTGATAACGGCTCTGAGACTCCTGGAAAAAGAATGCGATAAAGCCGTTACAAAAAAAGTCCTGCTCGTAGTTGACGCTTACCATGGTACTTTTGCGCCGTTTTCAAAAATCAACTATTCGCCTCTAATTGCCAACACCTCGCTGCGTGCAATGAACATCTCCCTGGACTCCTGGCACGGCAGATACCGGCAAATCGTCCGCCGATTATGCAATAATAAAAATATCGAGGTCGTTTTTTTGAGTTTTGATGATTTGGACGAACTGCCCGACTGCACCCCACTTTTCGATTTCGGCCTTGACCCGAACGATGTGAAAAAACTCACCGACTGCCCGAATCAAGCACAGCCTTTCAATTTGCTTCGCACCGTACCGACGATAAATTTCAGGGAAAAAGGCAGACTGACTTCGGCACAGCAGAACCTCCTGCTCGCCGCTGGAAGGTACGTCGTCCACAAAAACAAGGACCAAATCCTACAAAAGCTAAGCTGGTAAAAATACTTTTCCATTGCAGGATGCGATTCTTCGCCCCGCTGATAACTCTTACTCCGTCTTCTCGACTATCACCGTCTCATCAGCCTCCATCCCCAGGGCCTTGAATCTCTTGGCCCTGCTCTTTTCATCGCCGACATGAATATCTCGCGCTATCCTCCCAACCTCAAGCGCATGCTCTCTTGGCACGACGAGCACTCCGTCCCCGTCGGCGACTATCACGTCCCCCGGAAACACCAGGGCCCCCCCGCAGACTATCGGAAAATTGTACGACTCGCACAAAAGCCTCCCCGGCACTATCCCCCGAGCGCTGTACCCGTCTTTGCAATATACCGCTATCTTTTGCACCTTCACTATCTCGTCCGTATCGCGTACGCCCCCGTTGGTTATCACCCCTTTAAGCCCCTTTGCCGCCCAGCCTAAGCTGTTATTAGAGCCGGTATGCCCCCCTTCGACGACCCCTCTTGCGTCCATCACCACGATATCCCCCGGCTTGATGACCTCCGTCCACTTCTCGAATTGGCTCCGCCGGTATTCGTCCCCCTCGAACTTCTGATAATCTTTAAGATTCGCAAATGAACCCCGCCCCACCCGAACGTCCGTCGGCACGTAGCGCACCGTTATCGCAAAGCCAACCGTCCTGTGTGTAAATTTGTCCGCATCCCGCCATAACGGCCGGATATTATTCGCCATCAGACCCATATCCTGTAAACCTATGGCGTCCATCCCGTCAAGAACATCCGTAACGCGCAGGTTCTTATACAACTGTAGTATCTCCCCCCGCGCTGCTTCGCTGTCGTCGAAACTCTTGTTCGCCAGAAACCGAACGCCTTTAGGCGTCGTTCGCCCCTCATCCCCAGCCGCCCCGCCGATTGTAGAGACTGCCGTTAATAACACCATAAGCCCTATCACACGTGCGCACTTGCTGCCTGTTTTGACCAAAACCGAAACTCGCATCTCAAAACCCCTTTCTATATCTAAGGAAAATAACTGTTATCAACACCCCCACATATTACAATAATCCCCGCACCCCACAAGCCTTTTCCAAGCTTCGATTTGCCATCAAAAAATAATATTGTATTAACCTCGCAAATTGATATAATGGCAGTACTAAAGTTTGGGCGATTATTGATGAACCAACGGGAACTTCTTAAACGAATTGTATAATTATTGTTGGACTACAAAGAAAGGAATCAAGATATGAAACTCATAGGCATTCTTCTAATACTCAATAGCATAGCCGCCTCCTCTTACTGGATTACGGCACATGGCAGCAATAAAGGCGCTGTAATTGGACTATGCACCCTTGCAGTATTCGCAGGCCTTGCGCTCATTTTATATGACCGAA
>CAZTKW010000148.1:0-853 GCA_964614315.1 uncultured Pirellulales bacterium | reverse complement strand
GTAGAGCAGGCGAGTGCTGACGCTAATGCAATTTCCAAGTTAAAGACACGTGTTGAAGGCCAAAGCGCTACAGTTGACCTCGTTGCCAAAGAAGCTGCTGATGCCAAACAACTTGTGAATGATCTTTCTGAAAAAAATTCAACAGCTGAGGAAAAACTTTCGCAGTTAGATATATATATTAAAGAAGGTAAAATTGCCGTTAAGGAATTGCAACTCTATATTTTATTCAATCGTGTAGTTCTCGCTGCTAAAAATGATAGCAGAAAAGCTTATGACCAACTCTGGGCTTGGAGTCGTGACAGTTCATATCTACTTCAAAAAGACGCTACACAAACGATACAAACTCTAGTAGACCAGCATGACCCCAAAATGACTATAAGCAATACTAGTGTTTCACTCAATGATGGCACAAATCTTTCAACACTTTCATTACCTCTCTTAAGGACAGCTATGTTATCTAGTCCACCAAACATTCGCCGTTGCGTTGTAGAGTTTGTTTGGAAAAAACGGACTGATAAATCTAAAAAGGATCGTTTAGAATTTTTAGTAGATGTAATTCGCAATGATGAAAGCCTTCTGGTAGTCGAATATGCTGGCCGTTACTTTGAAGAAGGAACTGGCGATAAGTTCAAACCTCTTGCAACAGAAAAACATCTTGAGTGGTGGAAAGAGAACAAGGGTTCAATCGAATAAATTAAAGCTGTCCGGCCATAAAATATCAAGTCCGCGTTACTTGTGCCTTAGGTAATCCGCGTTGGTTGGATAAATATTGAATCTCTTATATGATTAATTTTGGAGTTACAGAACGGAAAACCCAGGAACTCCAGCGGCGTATGCATAACTGCAATCTGCT
>CAZTKW010000147.1:0-7530 GCA_964614315.1 uncultured Pirellulales bacterium | reverse complement strand
GAACTCCCTAAAATTAGCTTTAGCACACGCCATGAGGTATCAGCAATTTTGTAATTACCTGGGATTGCATGTTCCATGTTCCGGGTTTCATGTTCTTTGATTGATATGGATATTGCATTTAGTACAATATGTGCATCAAATCCTGTCAATATAATACTACCTGTATCCTGAGCTTCCGGGCGTTCCATACTTTCCCTGAGACTAATAGCAGAGAAATGAAGGATTGCAGATTCTTCACTTATTGTTCCACTGTCTGATAATATGCATTTAGCATTTTGCTGAAGATGTATATAGTCGAGGAAACCGAATGGCTTCATAAAGCTACCTAATTTGGTGGTTATGAGTGAACCTTCAATAAAAAACCGGACAAGTTATTAAGCCATTGATTGATTATTAAATATTTCTTTAAATCTATAAATTATTTTATCCTATAATAATCTCTCATCCAGTCAATAGTTCTTTTAACTCCTTCTTCAAGCGAGATCGTTTCTTCATGCTTTAATTCTGTAACCGATAATTCATTATTTACTTTTTTAATCATTGTTGTAAGTTTTTCAGGATTTTCATACGTTATTAATTTTCTGGATGCACCAACATAATTCCAAATAATACTTGCTAAAGTTTCAATATCATGAAACTGAGTGCTGCCAATGTTATAAACTCTTCCGGAGATAAATTTTTCAGATATATTCGCAACTGTCCTAACACAATCATCAATATAAGTACTGGAACGAAAATGATTTCTATATACTGTAATTGGCAAATTATTTAGTGCATGGTAGCAAAATTTGCAGTTTACAGAACGATATGGATGGTAATATTCCCCAGGGCCATATGTGTTAAAAAGTCTTACAATAACTGTTTCAGTGTTAAAAAGATGTATTGAATTTCTTATTTGCATCTCATTCGCCCATTTAGAAATAGCATAATCATTTAACTGTTTTATTTCAATCTTGTCCATTATATCTTCTTCCATAATGCCTTCATAATCACTATATACCTCTGAACTTGAAAAGTGCACCAATTTGAACTTATGTTCTT
This sequence comes from uncultured Pirellulales bacterium, assembly GCA_964614315.1. Lineage (GTDB taxonomy): Bacteria > Planctomycetota > Phycisphaerae > Sedimentisphaerales > Anaerobacaceae > CAZTKW01. The sequence continues at coordinate 6,489 of CAZTKW010000147.1, read as the reverse complement.
CTTGACAACGAATAATGTTTTTCAGGCCAATTAGATTTGATCTCCACATTTGTTCAAAATAGTCCTCTCCATTCCATCTTCCAAATTCAGCGGCACAATTATAAACAAGATTAAATGGTCCAGCCAGTTTAAAAACTCTTTCAATTTGTCTAAATTCACTAATATCGCACCTAGAATAAGTCCATTCTTCATTACTCATCCTCTGTATGTATCCAACCTCACCTGGGTGATGTTGAATATCAACTCCAAAGACATAATGCCCTCTGTTTTTTAATTCAATTACTAATTTCTGCCCAACTATTCCTTTTGAACCTGTTACAAGAATTCTCATAATTTTTCATTTTACGATTAATAAGTATACTAAAACTAAAAAAATACACTGTAAAAAAGTAATTTACCATACGTTTCTTATTCTGTGTTTTCGATTTTTTAGTAGATTATCAAAACAGTATTGTCATTTTAAACCTGATAAGTAAACCATAAAAAAGAATAGACGGTTGTCGCATCAAAGGAAATAGTCCATTTAAATAATAAAAGTTAAGAATGGTTCCTATTAATTCGTATTCTGCGAATCATACAGTTCTTTTATAAAATTTACAGGTATATCAATATATTATGCCTGTACTTTTCGTAAAAAGGCATCTTTCCCTTTATTATTATTTCCTGATTTTGCTATCATGGTTTTTTCAGCTAGTGCCTTGGTCATCCCCATTGCATTGATGGGATATACAGCTTTATCAGTACTTAATATAATAACCTTTTTTACACCTTCATTGGTAGCGGCATCAAGTATATTGGCTGTTCCTGTCACATTCGTCTGCACAGCCTCCAAAGGAAAAAACTCACATGATGGAACCTGTTTCAGGGCAGCAGCATGAAAAACCATGTCTACCCCTTGCATAGCCTGTTCAACACTATGAGGGTTACGGGTATCACCAATGTAATATTTAATTTTTGGATCCTTATAGAATCGTCTCATATCGTCCTGTTTCTTTTCGTCACGACTGAAAATACGTATTTCCTTAAATTCATCGGATTTTAAGAAACGTCTAAGGACTGCATTCCCAAATGATCCAGTACCTCCAGTAATTAATAATACCTCTTCTCTAAACATAAATACTTTTATAAATTCTTAATAAAACGTAAAATTTCTGGACAGTATCATTCATACTTTTTAGATATTATAAATACAAAGAATCTTAAAACTTTAAAAATTCATAATGTCGATTTATTTACAAATGACTTACAGATTTTATTTCTGACTTTTTTAATAAAATGGTTTGAGTATAAAATATATAATGGTTTATATAAAATTGGTTTTAAATATTTATGATAATTTTCATAATCTTTATAATAATTTTCTACTTGCTTTCTTATTGATAAAATTTTTCTATCTGTTCTATTTTGTATTTGCCTTCTTAATCTAAATTGATATATATGTTGATATAATACCTTCAAGAGGTATTCATTAATAAATTTATTAATTATGGAAATATCTAAATTGACCCTCCCCTTCAAATAATATAAACACAATGTAATATCTTTTGTCCACACTTCAAACACATCAAATGAGACTTTAGCTGGGATAGTACTAAATACTTTTCCATATATTTCTACTACATCACCTTTAGAAGCCATTGCTTCTATCAAGAAAAGAAAACCTAAGAAAGCATTCTTATAAAATCTACTAAAAATATAATCATCATTAGATTTTAAATTTTTTATAATGACAGAACTAATCAAAGTAACCTTATAGGCATCTTCAAACTGCAGAAACTCTACTACATTGCTATATCTATAATAAACCCCATCTTTTATAAGGCCAAAAGGATCATTACGTAAATGTATAAATGATAAATCTTTTTGATGTTTTAATATTTCTATTACAATTGAAATAATCCCACTTACAATTATTTCATTATCTGATAGTAACCAAAAATACTCCGCTGTAGATAATTCTCGGCATTTTCTAAAATTTCCATAATACCCTGTATTTTCCGACTGTCTATTAATAACAATCCTTAAATGTCTATTATCATCCCGAATATCCTCAATTAAATCAAAAGTATTATCTTCTGAAAAATTATCAGATAATATAAGCTCGACATCATTCCTATTTGCCTCTATTTCAGGCAAAATACTAATTAAAGATTGTATTAATATGTTTGATCGATTGTATGTCGGGATTGCGATAGATAATAACATTATTTCTGATTAACTAGATCCTTAATACCAGCTTCAATATTATATTCTGGCGATGCTGGAAGTATCATATCACATTCTATGTTAACAGGTTTAAAAATTTCTTCTCCCTTGTATGGAATAGCTCCAAAATTGAGTTTGCTAACACTCCCCTGACTATTTTTCTTCATTACCTCGGCAAACTTATTTACAAATTGTTCTATTGAGACATATTCCCCTAAGCCTACATAAACACTTAAATAACCACTTTCTTTTGAAAAGCTTAATACTTGCTCATATGCTTTAACAACGTCTTTAATATATATGAAATCTCGCATCTGAATTCCTTGCGTAAATTCAATTATTTTTTGATTCTTTAAGGCCTCATAAAGCCAAGGAACAAACTTGTCCTGTTGGTCGTCTGATCCATAAATATGCCCCAGTATCATATTTGTAACTCCAATATTCTGAGATTTTATTTTCAACCAATCCACAAATTGTTTTTTGCTTAATTGATATTCCTCCATATTATAGAATACTTTGTTAGTATAGTTATAAAAAGTATCCGTATTAATAAATCTCTCTATATTGTATTCAATTGATAAATCTAATATCTTCTTACTAAACACAAGATTGGTGTCAAATGCACTTCCTCCATGATATGATGTTGCAGAATGTATTAAAAATTTAATTTTATTTTCTTCAAAAGGTAACCTTAAATCAAATTTATCAATATCATAAAATTTGGCATATTTTAACTTCTTTTCAATCCTCCAAATATTTGAATACGATCTTTTTAAAATTACTACATTAAACCCTTTATTTATTAGATAAGTAAATAATTTGCTCCCTAAGAAACCTGTAGCACCTGTTAATAGGACAGAATCTCTCATATCAATCTTTCAGCAAATCTATGAAATACTTGATGAATATGTTTTAGCATATTCCCTGTCAATCCATGGTGACATGCTAATAATATGCCACCGCGCATAACAATATCAGCATTGGGATATCCGTTTGCGACTTTGATACATTTAATTTTTTTAAACCCGGGTTGTCGGAGAATGTTACCAGTGAAAATCACTCGAGTTTGAATATCCTGTTTTTCAAGCGCCATTTGCATTTCAGTTCTTGTGAATGGTGATTCATCTTTGACGATAAGTGGAAAGGCCAACCAGCCGGTTTTGGTTCCCGGAGTTTGCCTAGGAAGAATAAACCACTTCCTGTATTGTTCGAAAAAGTTATACTGCTTTTCGAAATTATTTTCTCTGGCCATAATATTCTTATCCAGCTTCTTTAACTGTACTAGGGCAAAAGCTGCACTTATTTCTGAAGGTTCAAGGTTATAACCAGGCTCCTCAAATACAAACTTCGCATCATATTGTATGCCATCCAAATGAACATTGAACCTATTTTCGATTTTCTCAGATTCTTTAAACACCGATGAACTTCTCCCCCAGCTTCTTAATAATAATGCACGCCTATATAGTTCAGGGTCATTAAAACACAGCATGCCCCCATTACCTGCACCATTTATTATATGTGACCCATAAAAACTGGTAATTGAAATATCCGAGTAAAAACCGGAGCTTTTACCGTTAATTTTACCAGCAAGGGTGTCGGCAGAATCTTCAATTATTTTTAGATTGTTTTTCTTTGCTATCGATGCTATCCTATCCCATTGTGGTATATTCCCGAGCAAATTTGGTATGGAGATTGCCTTCGTTTTGCTTGTTATTGCTTCCTCAATTTGATCAATATCTATCAGTAATGTATCAGGTAAAACATCAATAAACACAGGTATCAGATCGTTCTTAACCAATGAAGCCACTGTAGTTGAAAATGTAAGAACCGGTGTTATGACCTCACTCCCAGGAGGCAGGTTAAGCAATTCAACTGCCAGATAAAGTGCAGTGGATCCTGAGTTAACCATTACCCCGAATTTTTTATTAAACAATCTAGCAACTTTTTCTTCAAACTCCAATACATTTTTACCCATTTGAGTTGAAGTATTAAGCACTTCCATCACTGCTTCAATTTCTTCCTGACCGTGAACAGTCATTCCGTATGGTACTCTCATAGAAAATTCCTATTTATACCACCAGACATCCTTATCTGTGGCAATTAATATATCTGCTAATTGTATCAATCCGGTTTTGCAATGAATCTTCTCCTTTAATATCTGCCATATAACCATTTGCTGTTAACTCAATGGTATCTTTAAATGAAAGAACCGGATGCCATTTTAATTTAAATAATGCTTTGGAGATGTCAAGCTTTAAAAGACCGGCTTCCCAGCTTGTTTTTTCATATTGATATTCAATATTTACAAGTGGTTGTTTTTCATTAAGTAATTCTACCAGTTCAGATACCTTAAAATTCATTTCTTCATAGGGTCCGAAGTTCCACCCTCCCGCTAGGGAAGGATCATTATATAATTTAGCGGAAAGCAGCAGGTACCCTCCAAGCGATTCAAGTACATGCTGCCAGGGACGAGTTGCTTTAGGATTCCTGACCGTTAGCTTTATATTATCCATATAGGCCCTAAAAAAATCCGGTACAATCCTGTTTTTTGCCCAGTCTCCCGCCCCAATAACATTTCCTGCACGGGCCGTTGCGATATTGCAATCATGGTCCGCGAAAAATGACTTAAGGTATGAATACGTTATTAATTCACTGCATCCTTTTGAAGAACTGTATGGATCTTTGCCCCCGAGTATATCACTTTCTCTGTAACCCCATACCCATTCATTATTCTTGTAACACTTATCACTGGTGATATTTACAGCAACCTTTGTATTATTTGACTGACGGACCACCTCAAAAAAATTTACGGTCCCCATAAGGTTTGTTTCATAGGTATAATGAGGGTCTTTAAATGAATCAAGAACCAATGGCTGAGCAGCCAGATGGAAAGATATATGCGGATTTACTTTATTATAGAACTTTCCGAAGTGGTCCTTATCCCTGATATCACCATCCTCGTGATGTATGAGATCATTCACTCTGCATACTACATAGTTATCCCTCAACGTTTTTGGAGGAAGTGCGTAACCATATACCTTGGCACCCATATGCTTCAGCCAGATAGCCAACCATGACCCCTTAAATCCGGTGTCGCCCGTAATTAATACACGTTTGCCACTATAAAAACTGGAAAATAATGCTATAAAATCTACCATTTTACCCAGGCAGCTTTATTTGATTCAGCTAGTTGTTCAAGCTGCATTTTATCTCTCATTGTATCCATTGGTTTCCAGAAACCATAATGCTTATATGTATAAAGTTCGCCATCTTTAGCCATGTCTTTAAGAGGCTGTGTTTCAAATATGGTCTTATCTCCATCTTTTATATAATCGAATACTTTTGGTTCACATACAAAAAAACCACCATTAATCCAGGCACCGTCTCCCTTTGGTTTTTCTTGAAACTGATTCACTTTGTATTTACTGCCTATTTCAATTGCTCCGAAACGTCCTTCGGGTTGGACTGAAGTCATTGTTGTCGTCTTTCCATGCTTCTTATGAAATCTCAATAACTCGTTAATGTTAATATCACTTACCCCATCGCCATATGTTAGCATAAATGTTTCGTTTTCAACATATTCTCTTATACGATTTATCCGTCCTCCTGTAAAAGTATCTATACCTGTATCAATTAATGTTACTTCCCATGGTTCAACATTATTTTTATGATATACTATATCATTATTCTTAAGATTAATAGTGAAATCAGACATATGTTTATAATAATTAATGAAATACTCCTTGATCATATATCCTTTATAGCCGAGAAGTATTAGAAAACTATTAAACCCATGGTATGAATAAATTTTCATTATATGCCATAAAATAGGCTTACCTCCTATTTCTATCATTGGTTTTGGTTTTAAGATGGTTTCTTCTGAAAGCCTTGATCCAAAACCCCCAGCAAGTAATACAACTTTCATAAGATTCTATTTAAAATATGAAAATATAAATTTATTATAGCACTTATTTTCACTAAATTACATGTATCTTCTATGAATGTATTATTGACCCCAAATTCCTTTTAATTCTCCATTAATAACTCTACAATATTGGACATACATAAATATTACAACTACAAGTTGATAAAATATTGTCGCACAAATAACACCAGTAATCCCAAAATTCAAATATTTTGCAAGTAATATAGATAAAGGGATATTAATTATAGCACCGGTGATTCCAAGAATCATTTGCAATTTCACTTTACCTGTACCGTTAATAAAATGCACAAATATCATATTAAGTGATTGAATTGCAATGAAAAGAGCCCAGGCTGCAG
>CAZTKW010000146.1:0-7558 GCA_964614315.1 uncultured Pirellulales bacterium | reverse complement strand
CCACGAAATTGCTCATGAGCTCATGCATCAGCAGATGGATATTGAAGTTGATAGTCTTGGCAGAAAATATAGCGGTTATTTAGTCGTTCTGGTCGTCACTGAAGAGGGATTGCCGTTAACAGGTGCGAATGTCCGGATGGAGAAAGGCGGAGAGATAATTGAACCGCATTTTGATTCTGATAAGAGCAAATCCTTTGCCGGGGATGCCGGCGAATATACGCTTTATGCCGCGTACCCTGGATATAGGAAGGTTCAACAAAAAGTGAGTATGAAGTCTAAGGAAGGGCTAAACACACATGAGATTCTTAAGCCTGTAGTGATAACTATGTCCAAGTAAAAGAAAAGTGTTATAAAGCAAACAGTCTGCATATCCGAATGGCTGGCTTTAAAAGAGTCGGATTTTTTTATTTTACGAGATATCTCCGGTTCTGTCGGGATGACCGGGTGTTGAATTGTCGTTCTGGGGTGTGCCGGAGGCGAGGCGGGCAATACTTAGGGCACAGGGGGCAGTTGAGCAGTAGAACAATTAAACAGAAGAACTCTCCGAAACGACACCTGTATTGTTCAAGTTAGGCTGGAACAGAGGATGCGAAAGAGAGGTTATTTTAAGTTTTTTAGGAATGGGTGTTTTTGGGGGTCGGAAAATCTGTTCATGCGGTATATAGAGGCCCTTTTCTTTTCTGTTCTTTTCAGTTTAGCGTTGTAAGATTCCTTGATTTGGGGATTGTAGAATTCCCAGACAATATTACCATCGTGAGTAATTTCAAAGACACGGCCGCTCTCACTTTCGGTGATGAGGGTGTTACCATTGGCGAGTCTTTGTACAGAGCCCATTTCCACTGAACGAAATGACGGCGGCGGGGCGGCTTTATATTCCCACTCAATTTCACCGCTGACAGGGTTGAATTCGACTATTCTCGAATATTTCCTGTGATAGCCGTTATCAAAGATAAGGATGTTTCCGTTTTCCAGCAGGGAAGGGGTATGCGGAAAATCAAGCTCATTTATTCCCCAGTGCCATATAATCTTTTCCGCCCGGACATCTATAACGCCGATGAGATTTTGATTTCTGTTACAGAATAAAATATCTCCTTTGCCGAACAACTTTTGCCCACCGGAGAAGATGTCCCTATCGATTATTTCAATCGAATTGGTGTGGAAGATGTCCCAGGCGTCCGGACAAAAATCTTCTATACGCATTTTCGTGTCGGGATTTTGGTTCGGAATTTTCGCATAGGCAAAAAGCGGCTGATTTTCCGAGAACATTTTCACAAAAGATATTTTCTTATCAACCACCCCGTCCTTTGTGATATGTACCAGCCACTCATTTAAAATCGGCTCGGTTGTGGAAAACTCAGGGAGGTCCATCTTTGCATGCATAAGGGCATAAATGCCGCCGTCATCGGCGACGGTGATATCGTGATGATATGGGCCGGTTATTTTAGCTTTAACGTTAGAATCCCAGTCTATCCTGAAGATTTCCTCGTTCTCTTCGAGCACGAGGAATTCATTTTTTTGGTATGGTTCGACAAGGCGCCACTTGATTTTTCTTTTTATCGCTCTTTTGTCCGTGAAGGTGTGTAAAATATCCCCGGCCATATCAAAAAAGTAGCCGCCGTCCTTATTTATGCTATAGTACAAATTAATGCCTTTGGAGGCCGCTTCGGGTTCATACCGGGTGACACCTCTTTTTTTTGCCTCCTCTTCGTCGATTGGTGTCCAGGTTACATAGCCCAAAGACCTGAGCTGTTTGAGGGAATCTTCGTTGCTGGAAGAAGTTTGTGCCGGTTGTGAGTTATCAAAACTAATGTATTTGACTAAATACCAGAGACTGCAGAATAAAAGGCCGACACAAGCTATCCAAATTAAAACAACTATGAGTTTATTTTTTTTTTGCAAACTTATTCAGCCTTAATCAGAATGTGTATTATCATCTCAATCCGGCGATGTCCGAGTGCTGCCGGGTCCGGCAGTCGGATTTTACGGCTCAGCGCTATTCAGCCAATTTAAGGCTATGATGGCATAGTCGGCAAAGTTGACAGTTTCGCCGGCTGTCTGGTCGGCTCCATCACACCAATCGTTACCGGAATTACAATCATTAGCGAGCCATGCAGGGGCAAATTCATTCAAATCCAATATGTCAATATCGTCGTCGCAATCCAAATCTCCCTGCATGCACACATAGATGTTTATGTCATCATAGGACCAGACAGCACCGTCAAAGGCGCTGAGGCGAAGGACGTACTGACCCCATTGAGAGAATGAGACGTTTGTATCAGCGGCATTGGGGTCGTCGAAAACAACCGGCCCGGGGCCTTCAAGCCTGCTCCAGTCTATTATTATACCAATTGGAGGGCTGCACGGGTCGTTTGGGTCTACCCTTGGTAAGCCGTCATCGATAACGTTTCCATCGAGCACCGCCGGGGCCATAGGATAGACGTTCATGTCCTGTCCGGCATCGATTACGGGCGGATAGTTTTTCTCAGTGAAGCACTGGACTTTTCCGTTTTTGAGTGAAAGGTAAAGTCGGCCGTTAGCTGCGGCCATGCCGTCCCATACGGGCAGCGATTCAAGATTGTATTGGCTTATTTTATTTCCATCGGCAGTGGACACAGCCCATAACAAAGCGCCGTTTTGCCCTTCGAGCAGAGCGTCCTGTTGTTCGAGTTTTGCCGGGATGTTGGGGTCGTAATTAGGGTCTTGGGGGTCCATTGACCAGTAGTCAAAGGCATCCTCCTCATCGACAACATCAGGCGCTCCGGCAATGAACAGTATATTATCCGATAGCACCATCGCATTGGAAAGAATCGGCACCGACTCATTGGTCCAGTGGTACTCGATGCTTTCGCTGAGAGGATACTTCTCGGCACAGAAAAGATGGTATTCGAAAATAGATGACCAGTCAAAGTACTCGGGCCGGCGGCCGTATCCGAAGACCCTGGAATTATCAAAGGCCATAATTCTCCCGCAAGGTGCGTAGACTCCGTTTCTATACCAGCCGTATGCTCCCGAAGAGAAGCTCTTGCCCCAAACCCAGTAGCTGCGATGCATATAGTTGTCGTCCAGAAATCCTGCCGGAGAGAAAAGATGCATTCCTGTCCCATACTGAAATGCGGCCTGCTCTGTGCTGTCTTCTGAGTAAGGAGGAATTTCCTGCCGGTTACCCTGGAGGTCGAAACGCTGTGAATGCATGTAGATATACTCTCCATCACTTGAGAGGATATCCGGCAGGGCGACGGGCATGTTAAATCCTTTGATATGCACCTGCAGGTTCTCGCTCGTATTCGGGTCATATTCGTCAAGAATGACCTCGTTGAGCTTATAACCGGTGGCTGGGTCAAGCTGCAGGAATCGAAGACCTCCGTCTAAAAACATCGACCTTCCCGCAACGCAGTAAACGGAATCGTTTACTACAAGCACGCTGCCGTGCAGCGGCCAGACCGATTCGACTTGCTCAAACCCTACCAAGCGTAAATCCTGGGGGGCCGCCTGGAAACGCCAGATAATGACACCATCAGTTGAGCGAAGGCAATAAACCGAACCATCGGCGCATCCGAAAATAACCCTGCCCTGATATATGCTCGGAGGCGAATCCACACGACCTCCCGCAGTGTAGCTCCAGAGCAAGTCACCGGTATCTTCATCGAGAGCATGTACGGTGTGATTATCAACCGATGCCACAATGAGCCTGCCGTTTGCAATCACGGGGCTGGTTAGTTTGCCCTCAAGCTGATTTTGCCAGTGGAGTTGGAGTTCGGGAGAAATTACAGATTTGGTGTAGCTGCTGCGATTCGGGTCAGAACGATAAGTCGGCCAGTCATCTAATCCGGCGGCGTTGGAGTTCGGCTCGCCGTAAGCCGGTCCCGGCTGGAGTCTTTGCTGGTCAGGCAATGACTGTGGGTAATTCGGGTCGGTGTGCTCAGCAGCCAAAGCACAAAAGCCGGTCATCAGAGCCTCAAGATAGCACACACAGTCATGTGGGGGAGTATAAATCAAGCCGTTAGCAGGCAATATCCCGTAAATGCATCCGCCTCGTACCCAATGGTGTATTTTCCACAGCTCTGCCTGGTGGTCAATGAATTCTATCCCGACCCGTGACGTCAGAAGATACTTGTCAGTTGCCTTTGCGCGATAACATCTATGGTGGAACCAGAAAGTGTCAACGTCAGGCAGGAACTGGCTTAAAATGTCGCCGCTATTCGGGTCCCATCCAGTAAAAATTCCGGAATCCCAACTGTCCTCTGTAGCTCCGACCCATGCCAGCCCATCTGCTACAAGAAGGTCGTAGGGACAATCGAAACCCGTAGCCGGGTGGTTGGTCTCCCAAAGCACTTGTCCCGTTGACGCCGATAGTGCAGTGAGGGTCTTCTCCCAGTCTCCCCCTTCGAAAAGGACGACATTATCATGCACTACCAGTGTAGGGCCGAATCTGGTAGGCATACTTGGCTGCCTGGCTATTTGCACCGAGTTCCATACTTCATTGCCGTCATTTCGATTGAGACAAACGAGATTCACCGTATAACTGTTGTAGGCCGAAGCGAAGTATACACTATTAGCATCAGCCGCCAGCGTCAGAGGGGCTGCAGGATACTGCTTTCGCCACAGAATAGCTCCGGAGTTTGGTTCTATAGCTGTGACCCAGCGATTTGCCTCGTCCCAGGTCCATTCCTCCGCAACGCGGCTCCTGGCAAAACCGATGTTCCTGTGAATGGGTATATAATCGTTGAATGTCGTTAAGTTGGGGTCGTCTTTGACCACCACAAAAAGTACACCATCCGAAAAAATTATTTCTTCGGTCATATCCGTGTCCGAATATGTCCGGATAGTCTCCCCGGTTGCTGCGTCAAGCTCACTGCGCGAAGTCCCATCAAGCCCAAGTGTAACGTAAACCCTGTCCTCGTGGGCAACAAGACGGCGCGGCAACAAAGCCGGCCCGCTTCTGTAAGGCCATAATTGCGTCATCCATGAGGTAATCGGTTTCTTCCACAGGATTGTTCCGTTGAAGGCGTCCCTCGCGCACAGCCACCATTTCGAGGGTAATTGAACACTTGCCTTCGACCCTTCATCTATTATATAAAATACACGTCCTCCAGCCGAAACGTATGCGCTCACACTTGCCATATGGTCGTGATGTCTTGACCATCTTGGGCCTCCTATCCACTGGAATCGCCTAAGTGGGCCGATAGTTGAATCATGGGACACGGCGTTGTTATTGGCGTCATGTAAGTAATGTGTCCATTCGTCTATCTCTTCCGGTTTAGGCTAGACTGTCTTATCCCACGTCGGGCCGATTTTGATATAATCCACCCCATTTTGACACAGCACACGCATCACCTCATCTATCGTCACTGTTCCGGGGCTCTCGGAAACAACCAGATTAACTAAATTATCTATGTATGGCAGGCTGTTGCCGTCCCAATGTTCTACCGATACTTCGCCGTAAATCCCGAGTGACTGGATATAAGCACGGGCCTGTTCGATGTTATTTGTGTTTGTATCCAGCCCGTGAACAATGTAACTATCGTTAGCACGCAGGGCTGCTGTAAGTGTTCCGTCGCCGCAATTGACGTGAACTATCAATCCGCCTTCGACACCGCTGGCTTCAATGATTTGCTGCGCCAAATCCTCTTCCGGTGAGCCATAGCTTGTCATTGCGGCGATATGAAGCGCAATTGCCAGCGCTAGCATCGGAACAACAGCACTTATAAACAAACTACTTTTTACCTTTGTAGTTAACGTAATAACACCTTTTTCTCTTTTATTGGACGCACCCTCTTTGCCGGCCGGAATAATCGGTCATTGCCTCTGACCGGCCATGGAGGAATCTTATCTTTTGGCGGTCGATTTCTTTGAAAATAAAGTTAAACGTTGTCATAAATTCCTCCTCGTCCCGCGCATCGCGATAAACAGCCCTATACCTACGGTCAGAATCATTAAGCCGGCAATAACGTATAGAGGCTTTTGTAAGACCGGTTCATTCACGGCTAAGAGAGTTTGCTCTGAGAACGAAGCGACTGCGGGTTCAGGTGAAATGGTGTTTTCAGCCTGTGCAGGTATAATCTCCTGAACTTGGTCGGGTGGCCGTGATTGGGCAAATGCCCGTTGATTTGCACTGGGCGGCTGCCGGTAGTAATTATACCCTTTCCTTACTATCCGGCTTATCTCAGTTTTTATCATCGGGTTTTCAGGGTCGAATCCCAAAGCTTCGGCCGTCTGAACCTGCAGATTCCCATCCCACTTTAAAGGCAACATTGTCCCCTGAAGCCATCTTTGGTCGAAACCGCATTCGCAGTCTGCTCCGATTATAAAAAGAACATCAGCAAGATTATTTTCGGTTATCCCCTCACCCTCGAACATCGGTCCGAGCCATCGACCTCGTCCATACAGCACCACCGCATGGGGGGTAAGTATTTCCTCCGCTTCAAGGCCGAGGCTCCAAAGTAAAAGCTTCTCTTCGGCAAGCCTCTTAAAATCTAAAACGACAATCTCGGGTGGGTGACTGATAGGTTTAGGCATCTTGTCCATTTGGGCTGTTACTCTCTTCATGGCTGCACTGACAGCCTGCTTTGCCCGTTTATTTTGCTCTGCATCTTTTCCTTCCATCAGCAGCACCACGCCATAGCTTTTACTTACCTTTTCGAGGATTTCCTCGCGATTTGAAGATGAGATGATATCGGCAAGTGCCGAAGAGAGCATCTCCTTAAAAGGCCGATTGGCTTTCATAATGGGTATTGGAAGTGACAGGCCCTCGGGTGAGACCAGAACAAAAGCCGGGAAGGAGGATATCCGCCATAAGTCAATATATTTCATTGCAGGGCGTTTTTTTTGCCGTCCGACTTTGATTAATTCGAACTTGATATTACTGTCTTTCAGGGCCGAAACTGATACTTGCTCGATTGTTGTGATAATATCTGCCGGCGAATCCTCGCTGACATAACCGTAAAAATGATAAGGTCTGATAGAGAGGTCAACGAACCCTATCTCGTGAACATTGTATCTGCACGCCGACGCTGGTTGAACCTGCAAACATCCCAAAAGACAGATAATCAGGACTAATTTAATTCGCAGTTTTTTTACAACTTGTCGTTTATTCACAACCAATCACCCTTCTCTTTTGCCCCCAAAGGGCAGAAAACACGCATTATAGCTAATAGTATTATACGGATTTGGGCATAAAAATGCAAGGTTAAATATCGTCTTTGAACCGGCGATTATAAAGTCCTATATTATTTATATCTTTCAGGGCAAAAACAGACATAGCTTAAAACTTGCGGTTGGAATAGACCTTAAAATGTTTTCCTGTATGCTGGAAATAGCTTGAAAATCGCCGCTTAAACAAAAGAACTTGTGGAAAAAGGGATTTGTTTGTAGAATTCAATCAAACACGGGAGCAATTGCACTTGACTTTCCAAAAGTGCAAATTGGATTAGATATGGCTGGACACAGCAAACAATCAGATGCTGAAAGCGGCAAAAACAGCCGGGAAATATATTTAAGGAAAGAATCAAGGCTGAACAATGGAAAAAAATATTAGATTATTAGTAACCGTATCAATTTG
>CAZTKW010000145.1:0-7561 GCA_964614315.1 uncultured Pirellulales bacterium | reverse complement strand
GGTGCCATAGACCTCAAAATACCATGTATTCTTTTGGCCGGGTGCGATACGCTGGGTTTTGATGGTAAGAGGAAATACGCCGTCGGAATCGACAGGTTTTGCCTGGCAGAGAAGGGTGGCATTGTCCCAGGTTTTGCAGGGGACTTTGCCGCCTTTTCCGTCCGGCCTTTCGGTGACAATATTTGAAAGGACGGCACGGACGTTAAGCGGAATCCAGCCGGCACGGAACGGCATGTGGCAGGGATGCATACCGAGGTCCGCCATAACGCCATATTCACCGTTGTATTCGAGCATTCGCTTCCAGTTGATGGGCTTGTCGGGGTCCATGTCGCTGGAATGCAGAAAGCCGCTGTTGACTTCGATAATATCACCGAAAACATCAGCTTCGAGCATTTCGCCTATTCGCTGGACGGCTGGAAAAAACGGGAATTGTGATGAGCATCTTACGAAACAGTCGGGGTGTTTTTTGATGGCGGCCATAATGGCGTCATTAGCTTTTTTGTCTATGCCGAACGGTTTTTCACCCATCAAATGCCTGCCCGCTTCAATCGCTGCACAGTAAAACTCCTGATGCAGATTGTGGGGTACGGCGATGTAAACAGCCTCAACATCAGGATTGGCGAGAACTTCCCGGTAACTGGTTGTCACCTGCTTAATAGAATTGAAATTGTCGGTATACCAGTTTGTTATCTGTTTATTCGTATCGCAGACGGCTGTGATTTGCGGTCTGATTTTCATTTCGGGCAGATGGCACCAGCGCGCAGCGGCACTGGCAAATTCACGGCCCATCAGGCCACATCCAATTATTCCAAAACGAACTATTTCCATTTGTATTCTCTTTGCCTAATAGTTTAGCTCTTTTTGCGTTTCTGCGATTGCCTCTTCAATAATGTCCATTGCCTTAGCTGCCACGTCGCTTGGCATAATGAGCGGCGGACTCATCCTGAGTATATGACCGGCCGGTATCCAGGCAAGACCTTTTCCAAAGGCTTTTTGGTAAACCATTTTACCGGCCTGGTCAAATGGTTCTTTGGTGTTTTTATCCTTTACCAATTCCACACCTAAAAGACAGCCTTTGCATCGGGTATCTCCCACAATTGTATATTTTTCGGGCCAGTCAGCCATACGTTTAGTGAAAAACTCACCCAGTTCAGTTGCGTGTGCGAGCAGCCCCTCTTCTTCGATTACTTCAAGCGAAGCGAGCGCTGCGGCACAGGCCATCGGATTGCCGCCGTAACTTGTCGACGCGCTGATTTTATCAACCGCCTCGGCATATTCTTTACGTACAACCATTGCCGTTACCGGAAAGCCATTGCCGAAACCTTTACCAAATGTAACAACATCCGGCGTGACGTTCCAATGTTCCATTGCCATATATTTTCCGGTTCTGCCCATCCCGGTCAGGACCTCATCGGCAACAAGCAATATCTTTCGCTCATCGCAGAATCGGCGCAGTTTGGGGAAGAAGTCGTCGGGAGGCATAATTGTACCACCCCAGCCCTGTATAGGCTCAAGGACAAAAGCAGCTATCTGTCCGGTTGTGCCTTCGGTTATAAAGGTATCATAGAATTCGAGGTATTTTTCCGTATCGAGGCTTCCGTCGCCCCTTGTCCACCAGGGTCTATATGTATCGGGGCGAGGAACCATATAAAAGCCGGCTGCTCGTGTGGGGCCGTAAAACGAATTCATTCTCGCCAGAGAAACCGAGTGTCCACTCTTACCGTGGAAATCCATAAAACAGGAAAGAAACTCATGTTTTCCTGTCGCGGCCCGGCAGGTGCGAAGAGCGGCCTCCACGGCAGTGGTTCCTGAATCATATAACTGGATGCCGGCAAAATCTCCCGGCAGTACGTCCAGCATTTTTTCCACCAGTTCGAGTTTAACGGGCGTGATAAAGTCATGGGCGTTCATTAAACGGTTTGCCCAATACGAAACAGCTTCGCTTACCTTCGGATGGCAATGGCCAAGGTTGGTAACATATATACCACTGGAAAAATCGATATATTTGTTTCCATCAACATCTGTGAGGGTGCAGCCTTTACCCTCGCTGAAGACAACAGGGAACAGCCTTACCTGGCCGGAAAGGCCCTTTATCGTGGCAGCGGCCTTATTATGCAATTTTTTGCTTTTTGGCCCAGGCGGCGCGGCTGCTATATCAGGCCAGTTATTTAAATCAATTTGGTAAGGACCCGGATTATATTCACCGGTGATTTGCATTGTTCCCATGACAAACTCCAAAAATCTGTTATTATCAAAATACAAAAATTGTAGTTGTGCTCTATTATACAAGATGTTATATTATGTGCAAGTATGTTTTTTTTGAACAAACTGAGTGTAAACCATTAGGGCCGATATGGTATTTTGCGGAATAGATATAGGCACCACGAATACAAAGGCGGTTGTACTCGACTGCGAGGGCAATTTACTGGACAGTGTTAATATCGCTGCAGAAAACCAGCGTGATGCAAAAACGTGGTATGAGCATTTTTGCCAGGTGCTGGATTATTTTGCATCCAAAGGTCATTTTTCCGGTCAGGAAATAGCCTGCAGCGTAACCGCCCAGGGCGGGACTTTTGTGCTTCTGGATGATAGTTTCAAGCCCGTCAGTCCGGCATACAGCTGGACAATCAAGGCCGGCAGCGGTATCGCAGAGGATTTGGTCAATTGTTTCGGAGAGCAGGAGTACTACCATCTTACAGGCTGGAGACCCGGCTTCTGGCTTGCAGTATGCAAGATAAGAGAGCTGGCCCGCAATGGTGATATTCCCGGAAACACGCGGTTTATAGCAAGCGTTCCGGATTTCATTTACTCTCAAATTACCGGCAAGCTAATTACTGATATTACCAATGCGCAGATTACCGGTATCGCCGACTTTGAGAAAGCACAGTGGAATTCGAAAGTAGTGGACTGGACAGGTATTGAGCGTAAACTTCTACCGCCGATTAACAATAAACTGGAAAATGTATTTGATAAGGTCCCGACGAAATGGGGTAAAATGAGCTTTGTTACGAGCTCACACGACCAGTACGCCGCTATGCAGGCGGCCGGACTTGAACCGGACAAGGGAGTGATGCTCGGGACAGGTACTGCGTGGGTCATCAACGGCAGAAGCAGCAAGGCAATATATGATAACGAGAGTTTTTTGATTCATCCGGGCAGAGACCTTTACAGTGATTGCTTCGGGTATATTATAACACTTGGTCAGACAGGCAGAGGTTTTGACAGCCTGCTTGAGCGATTTGGTCTCGAAGGCAGTGATTTAGGGGGGATTGAAAACACATTTGGCGATGACGAACGGCCCTGCAAAGCTATTGAGGTTGATGTATTGTCGGGGGAGATGGCCAGCGAGGCCAATGCCTCATTAACTATCAGGCGTTATATGGAATGGGCAGGTTCCGTTGTTGCCTTTGTGTTAGAGAGATTCGAGCTGACAGGCGGCCAGGGGCAGATAGTGATGAGCGGCGGTGCGACGAGGAGCAGATTCTGGCCGCAGGTTGTGGCGGACCTGTGCGGTATAACAGTGCACGCTATTGATTTTCCCGAGTTTACCGCTTATGGAGCGGCACTGCATGCGATGGGAGGCGTGTCGGGAAAGATGAGCTGGGGACATCCGCCCGAAGAAATTGATATGCAAATTTATGAGCCTAAATGTGCGGTGGAATATCGACAGTGGTATCTTGAGTATCAAAAAGCATCGCTGGTAGAAAGTCTCCGTATGATAAAGAGAGGAACAAATAAATGAGTAAAAAGTTTAAGATAGGTATGCTGGCTGGTGTGGCCGAACTCTACAAGCGATTGTGGACCCCCGAAAACCATAGTCAATTGCAGCGGCTGGTTGATGAAACTGCCGAGTCTTTGAGCAGCGATTGGATTGAAGTCATCAAGAGCGATATAGTTAGTACCGCAGAGCAAGTTGAAACCGCCTGCAGGAAGTTAGTCGCCGAAGATGTTGATTTGCTGGTTGTGGCTCTTGCGCCGTACTGTCCGAGTGGGGTGATTGCGCCGGCGCTTTTAAAGCACGATATCCCGGTGTTGTTGTGGCCGGTGCAGAGTATGTTTGAGCTTGTGCCGGAACAATACGACCGGACGGCAATCAATTTGAATCACGGAGTTCATGCAGTGCAGGATTTGGCAAGTGTACTGCGAAAAAGCAACAAGACCTTTGGAGTAATTCACGGTCATCTGCAGCAGAACGATTTTAGAGATGAATTTAACCGCTGGGTGCGGGCAGGTAGAATAGTTCGTGCTATGAAAAGGGCTAATCCTGTACAAATCGGCGGTCATTTTGAGGACATGCTCGATTTGCAGATAGGAGAAGAAGCGTTTATTAAGGCGATGTCAATAGAAGCAAAGATTATCTCGTGTGATGAATTCTGCCAGCTTCTGGCCAATGCCGATGAACATGAGGTCGCACAATGTGTTGGTCGTTACAGGGAGATTTTTGATATTGCCGAGGACGTGAATGAGGAGCTGTTAACCAAGGCAGCCAAAGGCGAGGTTACGGTGCGCTCGGCGATGCTGCGCCAGAAGAGTTCGGCGTGCGGGCTGAACTTTCTCGAGCTTTGCAACGACCCACGGATAGCCGACGGACTTCATGTGGCGGCTTCGATGCTGATGAAAGACGGCTTCGGATATGCCGGAGAAGGCGACTGGGTTACTGCGAGTTTTGTTTATGCTTTGCAGCAGGGGTTCGGCGCAGCCAGTTTCACGGAAATATTTTCGGTTGGGTACGCGAACAATCGGCTTGTGCTCAAACACTGGGGAGAGGGTAATTTTGCTATGGCCCGAGCGAAGCCCAAATTGTTTTACAGCAAATTTGCCGACAAGAACACGGCAGAGTTTATTGCAGTTGATTTTGAATTCGAAAGCGGCGATGTTACACTGGTTAATCTGAACAGCACGCCCAATGGACAGGGACAGGTGATTAGTATAACGGGACGAATTACGGAAGACAATCTGCCGAAAGCGACGGGACCTCGAGCGGTTTTCAAGCCGACGGCCGACGATGTAAGAGAGGTACTGAACAAATACGCCTACGCAGGCGGTAGTCATCATTCGGCTCTTTTAAAAGGTGACTGCACTAAAGTTCTTGAAAAAACATGTAGATTGTCGGGATGGTCGTATATTAAATTATAGGAAAGCCAAATGGCCCGCAGCAACAGCAAAATAAGCCAAACGCAGCGTTTGGAATCCATACGGACCGAACTGCTAAAGACAGATGAGGTTTCGATAGAAAAACTGATGCGCAAGTTCAGGGTCAGCGGGATGACAATCCGCAGGGACCTTGACTTTTTGGAAACTCAAGGTGATGTAATTCGCACGCGCGGCGGAGCGGCCCTGGCTAAAAGACTTACATTTGAATTTGCCTTCCGTGACAAGCAGAACCAGAACCAGCAACAAAAGGTCTCTATAGCACAACAGGCGGTAAAACACGTCAAAGACAGCCAGGTTGTAATGCTCGACACAGGTACTACCACTTTGCAGATTGCCAGAGAGCTTGTCGGCAGGCGGAAAGTCAAAATAATAACCACTTCTCTGGCGATTGTTTCACAATTACAGTTTGCAGCCGGTATTGAGGTTGTTCTTTTGGGTGGACTTCTCCGGGGCGGCTCTCCGGATATACACGGGCCGCTGACCGAACAAAATGTCGAGCTTTTTAAGGCCGATATCGCCTTTATGGGCGCCGATGCCATTGATAGTAACGGAAATACTTACACCGACGACCTTCGAGTTGTAAATCTCGACCGGAAAATGGCAGCTAACGCAAAGAAGGTGATAGTCGCAGCCGACAGCCAGAAATTCGGACGTACCGCGATGTGCAAGGTTTTTGAGCCGCGCGATTATGATTTGATTATATCAGATTCGGGTATTGATAAAAAAAGGGCCAGACGACTGGCCAGACTTAAAATTAATATGGAATTAGCGTGAAAAATCCAAAGGAGATTGTAAATGAAGAAGCAAAATTTGTGTTTATCGAGATTTTTTAGCACCGGCCCTGCAATTGTTATTGCTTTCGACCATGGACTGTTCGACGGTCCTATCGAAGGCTTTGATAAAGTTGAGGATATCCCAAAGATGATTTTACCTGAAGTTGACGGCATATTGATGTCGCCGGGTATGCTGAGTAACATTGGTCCGCAGCTATGCGGTCACCGTAACAGTCCGATACCAATTGCAAGAATTCACTGGTCAACCATTTTCTGCTCCAACTGGAATTATCATTCCGGCGATTCTGTAAAGGTTCTGAGTCCTCAAAGCGTTCTTCAGATGGGGGCGCAAATGGTACTTATTTCACTATCGTTACAAACAGGCGACCAAAAGCGCGACGCCGAAAATATCGAACTCTTCAGCGAATTATGCTCGCAGGCACACCAGTTGGGTATGCCTGTGATAGCTGAATATTTTCCAGTTGATAATGAAAAGCTGGATGAAGAACAGATGCACAACGAAATCAAGATTGGCAGTCGGATATTGTACGAGCTGGGTGCAGATGCGATTAAAACCTTCTACGCCAAAAACTTTGAGCAGATAGTTGCCGGCTGTCCCACCCCTATTTTGGCGCTGGGCGGTAAACGCTTAGCCGGCGACCTTGAGGCCTTAAAGTACGCCCAGCAGCAGATACAGTCCGGAGCTGCGGGTATAGTTTTCGGCAGAAATGTTATGCAGTCTAAAAAACCCATTGAGCTTCAAAAGGCCCTGATGGAAGTGGTCAAGCAAAATGTAAGTCCTGAAGAGGCGGCGGCCAAATATGGATTAAAATAACATAAACTGTAGTAAAGGTTCGGGCATTTTAATCCCAGGGCAATTTTGATAATATTGAATTGGGAAGGCACTAAGGTGAATTTTGTATGGTTACCAAAGTCGCAGGAGAAAAATGTGCTTTTTAACTGTGTAAATGAGAAATATCAGATAGAAAATCTTAATTCAAAGGAGGCGTCATGGACAATGTAACACGACGTAATTTCCTAAAAAATACTGGAATTACTACAGCCGTATTGGGGTTAGCTGCCGCCACTGGAAAAGCTCAAAAAGCTATCCAGGGTTTTGATGACACCAAAACTAAAATCGATACTCAAAAAACATGGCATCAAAAATATGACCGCAGAGTTAAAGTCGGCATTGCCGGCTATGGCTTATGTAAATTTGGAGCTGCTTTTAGTTTTCAGGACCACCCAAATGTTGAAGTGGCGGCAGTTACGGACCTTATCCCTGAGCGCTGTCGAGGATTAGCCAGGGCCTGTCGATGTGAAAAAACATATCCCAGCCTCGAGGAAATGGTCAAAGATGATAGTATCGAAGCGATTTTCTGTGCTACCGATGCCCCTCACCATGCCGAGCATTGTATATTGGTAATGAATCATGGCAAACATGCAGCAACAGCAGTTCCAGCGGTTTTCGGTTCTGTTGAGCAGGCCCATCAGGTTTTTGCAACCGTTAAAAAAACCGGCCTGAACTATATGATGTTTGAAACATCTTGTTATCGTGAAGACCTTTATGCAATGCACCTGCTTTATGATGCCGGCAAGTTAGGCAAGCTTGTTTATAGCGAAGGTGAATACTA
>CAZTKW010000144.1:2395-7567 GCA_964614315.1 uncultured Pirellulales bacterium | reverse complement strand
ATTTTAAAAGGAGCATTGATGAGATAATGCCATTTCTTTGGTAATTTATACGATGGAGCATGCACACCTGCTCGGGTATAACCAGTAAGATACAGATTGCGGGTAGCCTGATTTTTTTCATTGGGATTCTGAAGAGCCCGAAGCATATGGGCTACCTGCTTACTAACAACCGGGTATCCATATTTCCGAATTACTTCGGAAAATCGTTGTTTTGGATTACGCCATACCACCCCTGGAGTTTCTCGGACATGCTGGAGTATCTCCGGAAATTCAAGACCCGTGTTATAAAAAACTGCCGGTATGTCTGAGTGTATCCGGCGAGCGAGATGAAGGAGTACCGTGGAATCCAACCCACCGGAAAAAGCTACATAAACTAATCCTTGCCAATGATCATACCATTGACGAATACGTATTTCGGTCATTCTAAGTTTAGCCGCGAAGGGTAAAGACCGTCGTTGAGCCTAGGTTTGTGGTGTTATCTTCATCCTTCGTCTCCCCATTCACTCAGGGCGAGCCGGTAACCGCTGGCACCTTTCGCGGCGATCAACTTGGCGGCGTCGAGGCCCTTCTCTTCGAGACCTTCGAGGAGACGGATGCAACGGTCGAGAGGCTTCCATTCAATCTCACCCTTATGATCGAGCAGAGCCTTATGGGAATACAGAGCGAGCTTAATTACCCCAATAAGGGCAATCCACTTATCTCGAACCTGAACTACATCAGTTGGAGACCTAGATTCATCAGGAGCCCGAGTGGGATTTTGGACGAGTGGAACCATAAGTCCAATTGCCTGAGCCTTATACCCTTCAAAGTGCTTCTGCAAATGCACTAGGGCAGATTTCAACCTCAATGTCTGATCGTTCATTACCATCCTCCTCATCCCACCAGGGGGGTTTGCACCGAGGACAGATCGGATCATCGTCCGGTCCCCGGTTGAAGTCACGGAAGCAGCAGATGCAGGTGTCGATCACTGGGGGCATCCTTGATAGGGATCAGCCCCTTCTCGATCCCATTCCTCTTCCACGAGGGTCCGCTCGTAATCCTCGCGGTCGAACTCAGTTTGATCGTAGTCGTGGTCAGTCATGGCGGATTCCTTGATAAACGTAAACCAAATGGTGTTCCCCAGTACCATCGATAATCTTTGTCATTTTATAAGCATAGACACCAAATGACTGTTGTGTTATAAAAGTATAATACCAAAGATGTTCCCTATGCCTGTTCACAAATCCTGCATGCAACGGACCCCCGACACAGGGAACTTTCAATGTCTTTCCTCCCACTGAATTTTGGAACGGATATGGTTAGTGGCCCGATACCGGGAGGTGTGCCGCTCGTCGCACCGATCGCAGAGGATCGGGGCATCACCAGCACCACGTTTTCGGGCTCCCTTGGCATTGCAGACCTCGCACTTCATTTCAACTCCTCCTCGACCAGGACCTCGCCACACTCGGCTCGGATTCCAATTGCCATTGAATCGAGGGCTTGACCCCAGGCTCCCTTGAGCCCTTCGCAGAGACCGACGATCTGCCCAGCCTCGTTGAGGATCGGCCCGCCAGACATCCCAGGGAAAGCCCCGGCATTAAAAGTAAAATGCTGAGGGAATTCTCCAGTCACGTATCCAGGATTCGTGATGAAAATGACAAGATCACCATGATCTACATACCCGCACGACACAATCCGTTGACCAACGTGAGCCCGGCCAAACGAGAGGACCCGATATTGTCGGACGGGGCAGAAACGCAAGAGCACGATGTCTTGATCCGCCCAGGTACGTACTACTTTGGCAGGGATTCCGTCAATCGCCAATGAGTCTACGTCCTGGACAACATGACCCATCGTAAGGACGTAGTAATACCCTTCGTGGTGGGCTACAATCACACCCGACCCACGGAGGTCCCCGTTCTTCTCAACCATAACCACACTTTGCTCCGGGTGGCATCCGGTTATGCAGATTACCAGAAAAATCAAGAGCAAGATCAACAACCACGCGATTGCCGTTTTGGTTTTCATGGGGATTCGCCTTTCTACTCTATTGTACACTCGGACCCCTCAGAAATCAACCCCGTAAGGAGACTTGAATTTTTACACCGCACTCCCTGCCGTCGCACGGAAGGAACGTCCGGATGCAAAACGGTGAGAGCACGGCAAAACTGAGTGAACGTCGCGGCGTTAGAGTTCCCGACGCAGTAGGCGTGCCACAGACGACGCAGGGACACCAGACCCTTGCGTTCGGTGTCTTGAAGCCACTCCCGGACGTTCTGAAGGACAGCCTGAGAAGGGGATCGGGGTTTGAAGGGACGAGGAATCGGGGTGAGGGTCCAATCCTGTACCCACTCTCGATAGGCCTTCGCACCGTATCTCTTGAGCCAGTCGCCGGTTACTTCGATTGCAGCCATTTTGGATTCTACGGGTGCATATAAAACCCGACCAGTCTCCCGGCTGTATACCTGCCAAAAATCACCGATCATACAGACCACAAACTTCCATCGCTTCGCCCAACCCCGATACGTCAAGGGGTAACCTTGGAGGGGTGTCCCCTCGCAGGTCCGGAACCGGCATCGATGACGGCTGAGAATATGCTGCATGGGCCTGCTCCTTACGGGTGATAATCCGACGGACCTCGACCAGGGGCAGGGTCCGCAGGTAGTCGATCGTCGCCTGGGTGGGGAGGTGATCACACGCTGCGATGTAGTCTATGATCGCGTTGTCCATGACGTGCCTCCTGCTAGAGTGCGTCCGGGGGCCGGGTCTCACGGCGAGACCCGGTGCCCCGGAGACACGCTTATGAGAGGAGTTTCTTGAGGAGAGTATTGTTTTCTTTCAGGACGGCGATCATCCTTCCGACGGGATCAGACACCGGCTCCGGCTTGGGAGTGAGACCCCGATCACGAGCCACGGCGAGGGCTCCGTGCCATGCGGGGTACATAAGCGGGTCAAAGGCGGCGATCTCCTCCGGGGTGAATGATGCATTAACGAAAACAACCTTTCCTTTTTTCCAGTATCCATCGATCCATTCTTCCGGAGTTGCAAACCAGAATGATCCGAGATGGTTGCCGGGATTCTCCTCTCGGTCTAGGAAAGTTCCTTCCCGAACACACTCAGCACAGTAGATATCACCAAATACGAAATTTCTCGCTGTGGGGTGAACCCACTGCCCACACTGCACACAACTCCCGGCGTTACGAACGGCTTGAGAGGTCACTGCTGCCATGATCGTATCTCCCTTCAAACTGGTGAACAAGTGCATTTATCTTCGGGTGCCCCACAATGGACACAGATAACCCCAAGAGGTGACTTATAACCTCCTCGCCCACAATGAGAGCAAGTCACTCCTGGAGTGGTATTCACTGCCTCGCACTCGCACCCACAGATTAGACATGCCCCGCAGTCGGGGCACATCACCTCATCTTGTGGATGATCACACTCCCACTCATTTACAATAGGTCGCCCGCTCATAGTATCTCCTTTCGAGGCGGCATCGCCCGCGAGTCCGGACCCCCTTCTGCGAGGAGGCCCGGTGTCCCAGGCGTTACCTGAGTGGTTACATGGTAGGCTCCTTTTTCGGGTATCCGTGCTTCCCACTCGACATTCCCGACGGTGCCAACTGTCACACTCCATTATACCCCCTGGGCGAGGAGGTGTCAACCCTAAAACAGTTCGGCTGATCCCGGCAACCGGAGAACGAGAGTACCGAAAGGAATTTCGGTTTCAGTATCCCAACTAGATTGATCTATCCGACGGATCATCTCAATTTCCGTCTCCAAAGGGAGACCCCCAGGCCCAGCATAAGGCTCATAGATATGGGCTGTGAGAACTCCGGCGGCTGAATTACCCTCATCCAGTACCAAGACCTCGGCGTTTGGGTTGGCACCGTCGAGAATGTTAAGTATGTCTTGAACTACCATATTACTCCTCCTCCCCATTCCTCTTCTTTTACCCCTGCAATTTCCTTGATCTCAGCCAACAATCGACCGATCTGTTCGAGTTCGGAGTAGGATAACTCTCGACTTACGGCCTCGGCGATCATCTCGCACCCGTGTCGTACTTGATCTCGCATAGTTCACCTCCGTTTGGGTTTGATTTCCATTGACACGGCGAGGACGATCTCTCCGGTCTCGTCTTTCCTGTATACGGGATAGACGCCCTGGGTCCGGACGGAGTTTTTCAGGGCTTGCTTGAGGTCTGCAATGAGGTCCTTCGCTTCCTGTGCATCGGTTATCTTCATAGGTTCCACTCCTTCTAACACGGATCGTGGTCGATGACCACCACGTTGACCCCTTCTGCCTGGGACACCGTGGCAACGCCACCCAAGACTTCGATGGTTACTGTTGGAGCAGACACGTCTTGGGCAGAGGTCCAAATCGTCTGGAACCGTTCCATCGCGTCGAGCCGTTCACCTGGACAGAGCCCGGCAGATATTACGAGGTCGCGGGCCGAAAGTAGTTGCCCATAGGCATCGGGAACATACAACAGAGAGACCCCCGCTAGTCCCAATTGACGACGTTGCGTCCAACTGATTTCTGAGATCATGTACCCCCGATCCGGGGCGTAGAAGTCGTATACAGTGATCTCATACTCTGCTGTATCGTCAGGTAAACTCCGCAGGGCCTTTGCCAGTACCTCCTGCCCTATCTTGATCTTCTTCCGCAACGCCGGGGGGCACTGCCCCCAATTCGTATCAAATGATACCCGATCCATAGCATGTCTCCTTACCTTGTGCAATGCCCCGCCTCGATTAGGGCGGCGGCGGTTCGTCCGTAGTGGCCTTGGAGGGTCCAAGCCAGTCCGGAGTCGATCAACTCCTGAAAGAAGGGGATCATGTCTTCCTCGTTCAGGGTTCCGTCCTCGTAAGCGAAAATCTTGTCTGCAATACTCATGGGGATGTCTCCTTATACTAGTGACACGTTCGGAAGGCGAGTGAGGGGGTCAGGTTCCTCATACCAGTGTATCCAATAATCTTCGGGGGGCCGATTTGTCGCTCGCTCGTGAATCCAGATCGTGAAGGCGTCGGCCAGCCCTTGCACGGTCTGCCTTACGCAGGCCGTGTAGTTGACCCCTACTACCTCGATGCGAGTGATAGTCCCATGAGCCATCCGCAGGCGATCCAGGCCCTCTAGTACCTCGTTGGACCCGTCATCTTGCCACTTGCGCACGTAAACCTTGGGCTTATACCCC
>CAZTKW010000144.1:0-2385 GCA_964614315.1 uncultured Pirellulales bacterium | reverse complement strand
TCGCCTGTCGCACCACGTCTAAGACATTCGCCCGGAGATCGTCGTTGTGGGACGCGGGAACATAGGGTTGCATGTCAACCACAACCAGAACCGGCGAGGTGGCCCAGGGAAAGTAGTTTTGTAGGTACATGGATTTAACTCCATCTTCCGTTCGGTTCGAGGATTATCCCATCGAAAAACGTGATCGGCTCGTCATGTTCAAACTGCACGTACCATTCCCAATCGTGCTGGTACAAATACCATCCGGGGGGCAGGAACCGATTCATGCGTTCCTTCGTGGTCACGGTGTGCCAGCCGTTCGTGTGTAAGGCAACCCGACCGTCGAGATATAGTACAACGATTTTCGTAGTATGGTGTTGCACGATCAAGTCTAAGGTGGCTGATTCCTGGTAGGCGATTGTGGCATTCCCTGGTAGGCGGCAGGCCCGGTATCCGCAGGGTCCGCATGTCCGACCTTTTGCGATTTTCGCTGCGAGTTGTTCGTAAGTCATGGTCATGTCTCCTAACAATATAGTGCCTGAAAACGCTCCGCCGTTTTGCACTCAGAAATGTAGGCCCAGGGGGGCCAATGCCCCCACCGTCGGAGGATCAACTGCTTGCAAGCCCTTCGACTACCCCAATCCGATACGCAGGAAACGGTTGGATTGAAGGCGTTGACAGTCCAAACCCTGTATGCACGCATGGGTTTACCTTTCTATTTGGGCGTTCTCAACCGCCTCAGCGATTTGGTGAAAACAGTCTGATTTTAAACGATACAATTTTGCATCTGGTGCGGGTGTTTCTAATCCCATTTCCTCCGCGATATCGGCTTTCTCGCGTAAAATGCTAATCAGTTTATCCACATCTAACATATTTATATCTCCTTAGAATGGTAGGTCCGTACTGCTATCGGCGTGATCCTTGGCACACAACCAGATCGCCGCTTGGAGGTGGGTTGGAGGGCCGTCGGCCAAGGAGCGAATCGCGTCGGCTATGGCACGGTAGAGAGCGGGGTGGGGTTGGTGATCCACGTCGTACCCTGCCGCACGGGTGATCCAGCGGTCTACTGTGACCTCCGGGCCGTCCGGACTCAAGAGGTTGCAGGCGAAGGCCTTCGTCTTGAGGGCTTTGACCCCACCTATACGGTCCAGGAGGGCCTCTCGTGACGCTGGGGGGCTTTTGAGGAGGCTGTAAGCCTTCCACCACTGGCTTGTATAGGTGGAGAGCGTCACGGCGTCGAGAGGCAGTCCCTCGGCATGGGCAAAGCATAGGGTCTCGGCCTGCCGTTGATTGATACCCCATGCCACACCAGGCGAGAGGACGGAAATCACTCCGGCGGTCTGCAAGAGAGTCAAATTGCTCTTGCAGGCGAGTCGATAGGCAAAATCATGGGCCTCGGCGTACCATACGGCCCCTGCCGCGTAATGGCGGGGATCGCATAAGTCCCGCCAACAACACAACTTATGCGAAATGAGGCGTTTGTTAGTAGGTGCCATCGCTTTTCCTTGACTCAACTTTTTCGCTCTATCATTGCATTATAGGGTCGTGACTGGTAAAGAGTCAACCCCTTGCGGAGGGATTTCGGTCTTTTTTGTTGAGGGGGTGACTCAGGTTTTTCGCTCTATTAGCGGGTGAAAGTGGTGTGACTGGTAAAGAGTCAACTCTAAAGGGCTTAAAAGTGATATCGGATAAAAAGCAAAGTCATAATAGCCGTATAATACCTGTTTTCAAAAAAAGGGTTCTATACACAGACAGTATAATCGGCTTGAGAGGTGACTCTTTACCAGTCATAGCGGTTTGGGCCGCAACTGGCTTGATAAAGTTGAGTCAGGTACTCGCAAAAAAGGGCCAAAAACGCCATTTTGGGGTTGACTCTTTACCAGTCATAAGGGTTTAGGCCGCAACTGGCTTGATAAAGTTGAGTCAGGCAAAATCGATTGAGGTTAAAAACGGGCCGATTTAGGTGACTCTTTACCAGTCATAAGGGTTTGGGCCGCAACTGGCTTGACGAAACCGAGTCAGGCAAAATCGATTGACTCTAAGTAGTGCAACGATAGGGGTTTATAGAGAGCAAACTTTACCCGTCACAAAAAATCGGCCCGACGGGGGATGATCCGCCGGGCCGATCTCCGGAGGGTTACACAAAGACGGCAGTAACGGCGTGGTGTGTATAGAGGACCGATTCTTGGCCGAGTAACCCCTTGAGGTACAAGGCGAGATTGTCCATGAGCAATCCGGCATGGGGTTCATCGGTTGAAATTGTGTAGACTGTGACAGGTTCCTTGAAAACACGTCCGATCGGATTTACCCAAACCCCTGAACAATGCGGAGCGATTGTCAAGGCAGGAAACGCTTTGAGGATTTGCTCCTGGATTTGCTCTTGGGTTTCTGGAGTGATCGCTTTCC
>CAZTKW010000143.1:4574-7568 GCA_964614315.1 uncultured Pirellulales bacterium | reverse complement strand
GTAAAAATTGAAAAGGCAAACAAGGAGACGGCGATGCGGGGCGTTAAGGGAATAGTATTGGTTTTGGTGGTGGTTTTGGTGGTTGTTTTGGTGGGATTTGGGGCGGTTTGTGGTTTGGCTGGGGGTGGTGAGGTGGCGGGGAAAGAGAAGCGGCCGACGGCTAAGGAGTTGTTAGATAAATATGCTGAGACACAGGACAGGCTAACATCATCTTATATCAGCAAATCTGAGATTTCATTTATCTGTAGTTGCTCCTGGGAGCAAAAAGCAAGGAGAGGGGGCTACCTCAATGAAATCCAGTTTGACGGCAATCAAATCAGCCTTCGTACTCATATGTGGGGTAATTGGGGAGTTATAGGTTCACCTGTGTTTACTCCGAAAGGCAAGGCTGTATATCAAAGAGCACTGTGGGACGGCGAAATTTTCTATGAATACTCGACAAGTCCTACCAGCCTTGGAATCGTTACTATTTACAGGGATAAAAAAACTCTCGATTTTGATATTAAAACAGTACAAACTTGGACTCTTAGTTCGGCAGTAAATGGTTTTTTCTCTAATAATGGTGAGCGGATAGATTCGGTTCTTCGAAAGGCTGATATCATAACCGTTCGAGAAAAGACGGAAAGAATAGGCCGAACACAGTGTTATGTTCTGGATGCGGAGGTACCAAGGAACGGAAAATACACAATTTGGATTGACCCTGAACACGGCTATAATATTGCAAGAGCGAAAGTACACAAAGGAAAAAATGATTTGTTCATGGGTGAGCCCTTAGGAGGAAGTATATTTCATTCTCTGGAAATTGTTCTTTTTGAGAAAATAGATGATGTATGGGTTCCGGCGGAGGCGAATTTAAGATACGAGCGTATATTAAGTGATGGCAATAACTTCGATAAAAACAAGAGCCATTACAGGCTGGTCGAACTTATTTTGAATCCTGATTTTGATGAAAATGCCTTTATTCCAGATGATATCAAAGATGGAGCAAAAGTTAATATTGTAGAAAGTATTGGAGGTCACAATTACATAGGCAGTCCAAAATATAAGTGTGTCCGCGGAGCGAGGTATGTTGTGGACGACAGAAAACGTGTGGTCCGTAATGACCCTAACGAAGGACGGCTGCCGGTGGTCAAGGTTTTACCGCCGCTTAAATATTATAAAATCAAGAAGAGCCCCAGATGGAGCATGGACAAAATGGTTGTAATGTGTTTTATCGATGTAGAACAACGAGCGTCGCAAGAGTGCGCAGCGAAACTTAAGGGGCTGGAAGAGAGTCTGGCGGAACAAGGGACGGTTGTGGTTTTAGTACAAGCTTCGGATATTGAGGCGGAGGAACTTGACAGATGGAAGAGAAAGAACAAGATTCATTTTGCATTGGGAAGATTACTTGAGAAAAGAATCAAAGAAATTCTCGGGGCGTGGGGAGTTGAGAGGCTGCCGTGGTTAATCCTGGCTGACAGGGAGCACATTGTTACAGCCGAAGGGTTTGGATTGGAGGAGCTTGAAGAGAAAATAAAAGAGGCTTGCGATGTTGAGTTATAAAAGAAGAGTATTGGTTTTGGCGGTGGTTTTTGTGGGGTTTGGGGCGGTGTGTGCTTTGGCGGGCGGGGACGGCCGGCATACAGCGAAAGAAGGCCGTGCGAGGGCTTTGGAACTGCTGGATAAATACACAGAAACGCAAAATAAGCAGCGTTCTTATATATGCAAATGGAAGGTCAGAACCAAGATGAATGCCAAAGCGTCAGAACCGCCGTACACGGCACTTTCCGGCAAGGGTAAAAAAATGACGTTGTACGAATTTGGTTATGACGGCAGCCGTTATAATCAAAGGTGGCATTCTTGGGGGAATATAAGATCTGTAAGGAAATTCATACCGAAAAAGCGAGGTCCGTATAACAGTCAACTATGGGACGGCAACATGTACTTCAATTATGTAGCGACGGCAGATACGCCGGGAATACTTAACATTTACAAGCAAATCGATTACCTTCCCAAAAACATGAAAACCGATCACTCAGGCATTACACGCTGGGGGCCGGGAATAGGTCTCATCAGAGGTTTCTGTTGTGACCTTGATACACTACGCAAAAACAGCAAATTATCCATACGAGACAAGAAAGAAAAGATAAGGGGCGTTGGCTGTTACGTTATCGATGCGGAGTTTCAAAAAAACAAATGTACGCTTTGGATAGACCCTGAGCACGGATATAACATCGCACAAGCCCAGGGTAAGCTCATACAATTGCAGGGTAAGCCATACAATGTTGCGATTGCACTGCAGCAAGTTCATTTCAAAAAAATTGACGATGTATGGATTATCGAAGAAGGTGTTGTTAGACGGCTCCAAAAATTTAAGAATAATGATTTTACAAACGAGACAAGACACTGTGAGTTAACTGAAATGATGCTCAATCCGGACCATGATGCTTTAGGCACTTTTGTTCCGGACGATATCAAAAACGGAGCACAAGTAATGATTAAGGTGGGCCTTAATCGTGTAAGAGGAGCTTCGGGGAGGCGCCTCACAATGAAGGGGGAGCGGGGCCAAGTCCTTGACCAGCACGGCAACGTAGTCAGCTGTACATGGCAGGACCGCAAAGTTATAGACGACGCTAACGGCCTTGAAGTTATGAATTTTGGCAGTAAGGAAAATGCAAAGAGGGAAAAGGTAGATGGCGATGCGGAGTTATAAGGGAATAGTATTGGTTTTGGTGGTGGTTTTGGTGGGGTTTGGGGTGGTTTGTGGTTTGGCTGGGGGCGGTAAGGGGGCGGCGAAAGAAGGCCGTGCCAAGGCTTTGGAGGTGTTAAATACGTTTGCAGAAAAAAGAGAAAAAGTAATCTCATTTATTGTCAGCACTGAGAAAGAAGCCAAGTTCGAAGCCAAAAGCAAGCTTCTTAAAGGTCCAATGTATAATAAGAGTGGTACAATTTATACGAAATGTGAATACAGGTGCGATGCTACACGAGGTAAAGAAAGCTTTTATCTGTGGGGGG
>CAZTKW010000143.1:0-4564 GCA_964614315.1 uncultured Pirellulales bacterium | reverse complement strand
TGGGGGGATGTGGAGCTCAATAAGCCCGAAGTACCAGAAGAACAGGCACATTATACCAGCAATCTTTGGGATGGAGAAGATATTTATTCGTATAATCGTATTAGCCCACCCCACCCTGGTTCGCTTACACTAAGTCGAGGAAAGGATGCCGGGGGTCTTCCTAAAGGGGTATCACTAGGAGCCAGAGGTAATAATATTGTTGGTGAAATGATGGGGTATCACTGGGGTGATAATGGAAAGCGGGTAGATGAAATATTGGCTCAAGCTAAAAACCTTAAACTGAGACAAGAAAAACTAAAAGGTGTAGATTGTTATGTTATAGATGCGTTAGTGAGAGGGAAGGGCAAATATACAGTCTGGATCGATCCAATTCATGATTATCATATTGCAAAAATACATGTTCGGCGAAAAGTACATGATCAACTTAACATCAAAAAGCTGAAGAAAGATGATTATTCTAATGAAATATATGAGATTTCGCATTTCCAGCAGATTGAAAATTTATGGTTTCCAGAAGAATACAAAATAAAACTTACAAGCTATCATGGCGAGACGGGAACTTCGTCCATGAACGACAGGGTTATAAATCTTACAAAAATTATTTTGAATCCTGACCATGACGCCCTAAGGTCCTTTACGCCTGATGACATTCCGAATGGGATTTCCGTAAGGATTCCGGCTATAGAAAGTGGTTATTACTTTGGCGGTCCACAATACAAGTGGGTACGTGGTGCGAGGTATGTTGTGGGCGATAAGGGGCGCGTGGTCAGTAATGACCCTAACGAAGGACTGCCGCCGGTGGTTAAGGTTTTACCACCGCTTGAGAAATTCAAGATAAAAATTAATTTCGGACGGATTAAGGACAAAATGGTATTTATGTGTTTTATTGATATAAAGCAACGAGCATCGCGGAATTGTGTAGACGAACTTAAGGGGCTGGCAGAGATTCTGGCAGAAAAAGGGGTAGTTGTGGTTTTAGTACAGGCTTCGGATATTGAGGCGGAAGAGCTTGAGAGGTGGGAGAGAAAGAACAAGATTCGATTTGCTTTGGGAAGATTAGACAAGGGAGGAATCAAAGAACTTCTCGGAGCGTGGGGAGTGGAAAGGCTTCCGTGGTTAATCCTGACTGATGAGGGGCACATTGTTATAGCGGAAGGGTTTGGTTTGGACGAGCTTGAAAAGAAAATAAAAGAGGCTTGCGATGTGGAGTTATAAAGGAAAAGTTTTGGTTTTGATGGCGGTTTTTGTGGGATTTGTGGTGGTTTGTTCGGGGGAAACGGCAGGGGCAGAGAGTAAAGAACGAATTTTGCATTTTCCGAAAGAGCGGTCGCTGGGAATGTTGAAAATACAGGATGCGGATACGGTAAGACAAATTGAATCTTTTCACCATTGGATAGACGGGGCCGAGTGGGAGTATCTTGGTGAAGCTACCGGTGATGTTAAGGTGCCAGCAGGCAAACAGTTACTTCTCGTGGTCAACAAAGCCAGCTGCAAAGATTTGTCGCCACTTTCGAAGCTTGGGCCTGATGACCTGTACAATCTGGGTTTTAGGTCAGGTGTGCCCGAATTTAATAGCGCCGGCAATAGAAACAAATCATATATTGCCGGCCTGACCGGCCTGAAGGTACTGGGCCTTAGGTTAACGAATGCCTCCGGCGAGGGAATGCGGTTTATCAAGGAAATGAAATCGCTGGAGTGTTTAACTCTTCCGAGTCGAATCGATGATGCGGGTCTGGCTGAGGTAGCTGAGCTGCGGTCGCTGAAAAGGTTATATTTTTCGGGGAAACACCCGGTTACCAACGAAGGTTTAGCTGTCCTTGCAAGGCTAAGCTTACTTGAGGAACTGGATTTGGGAGGCAAATATATAAGCGATGCCGGATTAGTGCACCTGGCAAAGCTGCCATCATTACGTTATCTTATGCTTTATGGTGAAAACTTCAGTGATGCAGGATTGGCTCATCTTAAGAATATTCCTTCGTTACAAATTCTTAATCTTGCACACTTACCTATTACAGATGAAGGATTGCAACATCTTTCAGGTCAAACCAGCTTAGAAAACCTGAGCCTCTACAATACCGAGGTTACGGACCGTGGTCTGGTATATCTAAAATCAATGCCTTCTTTAAAGAAACTGAGTATTAATAAAAGGGGCAAGAAGGGCCAGATTACAGATGCCGGTATGGTACATTTGGCTCAGGTCAATTCTTTAGAACACTTAGAACTTCCAGGCGGCATAACAGATAAAGGTACAGCTTACATAGCTAAGTTAAAGAACCTCAAATATCTTTGGGGTGGCGGCGATACCGACATTGCACTACGGCATTTATCTAAACTTCGAGCCCTGGAATATCTGGGCATTGGCGGGAAAGGTTTAACCGATGCAGGAATGGACGAGATTACCAAGCTGACGAATTTGAGAGAACTACATCTGACAGCTGATACGATTACAAACGAAGGTTTGGCCAAGCTGAAAAC
The DNA here is from genome assembly GCA_964614315.1 of uncultured Pirellulales bacterium. Lineage (GTDB taxonomy): Bacteria > Planctomycetota > Phycisphaerae > Sedimentisphaerales > Anaerobacaceae > CAZTKW01. Next base: position 2,089 of record CAZTKW010000143.1, on the reverse strand, counting down.
ACTGAAGTCATTGGAAAGGCTTTCTTTGATGTGTAAAAATATTACGATGTCAGGGGTGTCTGAGTTGAATGCGTTATCCAATTTAACATATTTAGCTGCTCATATTGTTGTGCAGGATAACTCAGGACTGGACATTTCAGGCTTGACTAAACTTGAGAACCTAACAATTAGTACACCGCTGGGCTCAGGCACAACAATCCGAGATGAGGATCTGGCCTGTCTGGCGAATCTTAAAAATCTTAAGTGGCTGCAGGGTGTCGTAGGAGTCAGTGATGCAGGGATGATGCATTTGGCCGGGTTGACAAATATGGAACGTCTGAACGTCAGTGGGTCGGATTTGACTGATAAGGGATTATCATATTTAGCCGGTATGAAAAAGTTGAATCATTTGACTGTCAGTGATGGAAACTTCACTGAAAAAGGGTTGCGGCATCTTGAGGATTTGAAAGCACTTGGATTTTTGAGGATTACTTCTCAAAATGACATTAAACGCGGAGCTGTGCTGCGGCTGCGGAAAAAACTGCCCAATATTCTGACCTTTGAGGTTAAAAAGAGTGAGCCGGATAGACAGCGGCCGGGGAGGTATCGCTGATTTAAGAAAAAAACAGGACAGGGAGCAAATTTGTGAATAATTTTCGGCTTTGCAGCGACTTATTTATAGTGTAGTTGGAAGAAAAGAAAGGTCGGAAAAATCAAGGAGATATTATGATGGCTGAAAATGAGATTATATTGTTGCGGCGTTTTGCCGAAAGCGGCGATGCGGAGGCGTTTTCAGAAATTGTGCGGCGGCATGCGGGGCTGGTGTATGGGGCTTGTCTGCGAGTGCTGGAGGACAAAAACAGGGCGGCAGACGTGGTGCAGGAGACTTTTGTGCAGCTATTGCGGAATGCCACAACAATCACGGGGTCGGTGCCGAACTGGCTGCACAGGGTGGCAACACGAAAGGCTATTGATGTGATTCGCAAGGACAGTTCTCGCAAACGGCGGGAAGCAAAATATGCAGGAGGAAAGCAGGTTGAGGCGACAAAATGGGAAGAGATGTCCGTTTATGTCGATGAATGCCTTAACGAACTGGATGAAGAAACGCATGAGATTTTGATAGCACACTTTTTTGAAGGCCGTTCAATGGCGGATGTTGCGGCAGAGAGGGGCGTGTCTCAGCCGACGGTGTCGCGGCGGATTGAATCAGGTGTGGAGAGGCTGCGGGGAAAACTGCAGAAGCGCGGGATAATTGTTGCAGTTGTTACGTTGGGCGGTTTGTTAGGGCAGAATGCCGCTCATGCGGCTCCGGGGTTTGTACTGAAGGAATTAGGGAAGATGGCTCTTGTTGGCGGGCCGGCTGTGACGGCGACGGGAGCGGGGGTGGCTGTGTCGGCGACGGGCGCCGGGGCGAAGGCGGCGGCCGGCGGTGTGTTGACGGGAATAAAAGCGAAGATTATCACGGCGGCGGCAGTAGCGGCGGTGGGTGTTGGCGGAGTAGTTACGTACCAGATTGTCAGCCAGGAGAGCCAACCGCCTGCAGAAACGCCGATGAGTACGATGCAAAGAAAAGAGCCTGTGCAGAATACCCGAACAGAACAGAAACAGAGACAAGCAATGTATGATGCGGCTGCGTTCGATAAGCTTTTTGAGGAAGAGGCGTGGGATGATGAAATGGGCGAGGAATTTGTGGATTATGATATGTCTGATGAGGGTTTTGACGATGAGATTGAGGAAGAGTCGCAGCCAGTGATGGTCGGCGCAGGTGCGAGAGCCGGCGGGGCTGGTATGGGAGGTACGGTGGTGTACATTCCTAGTGTCGACGGCTATGGCGTGCGAGTCAGGATAGAGGAAGAACCCAACAGCCCAGATGAAGATGGTTCCGAGAGGCCGTGAACAATTTTAGAAGACTGATTGAGCTTTAGGTGAATAGCCTGGTATTGTTATAAGAAGGCAGCCATGCGGAACTTGATGGTAAAGGCTTTAGCTGTAGTATTTGTTTTGGTGGGATTTGGGGCGGTGTGTGCTTTGGCTGGGGGCGGTAAGGGGACGGTGAAAGAAAGCCGTGCCAGGGCTTTGGAGCTGGTGGACAAATATGCTCAGGCTCTTG